>CBININ010000007.1:0-20707 GCA_966250755.1 uncultured Gammaproteobacteria bacterium
GTACCTGACCGGCCAGAACGAGCCGGAGACCAGCCTGGTGCTGGTGCCGGGCGAGAGCGAGCACCGCGAGATCGTCTTCACCCGCGATTCGAACCCGGCGCAGGAAGTGTGGACCGGCCGCATCCCGACCCGCGATGAGGTCTCCAAGCACACTGGCGTCAAGGAAGTGGTGTCGTCCACGCGCTTCCGCCCCTTCCTGCAGGCCGCGATGGAAGGCCGTTCCTGGGGCGATGCGCGCACCTACCGCAGCTTCGGCGGCCCCGGCCTGCCGGCCTGGCGCGAGAAGGTGCGCACCGGCAAGGCGCAGGTGTGGGTGCTCATGGAGAATCGCAATTTCGGCGGCGTGCCGTCGGCGGAGCAGCAACTGATCGAGGAACTGCGCAAGGCCTATCCGGAACTGCAGTTCCGCGATGCCTGGCCGGAGCTGCAGGCCATGCGCATGGTCAAGGACGCCGACGAAGTCGCGCTGGTGCAGAAGGCCATCGACGTCACCGTCACCGCGCAGAAGGCGGCGATGCACCGCGTGCGCACCGCCGAGCACGAATACCAGGTGCAGGCCACGGTCGAGCATGCCTTCCGCGACGGCGGCGCCAGCGGCTGGTCCTTCCCCAGCATCGTCGCCTCCGGCCGCAACAGCACCACCCTGCATTACGAGACCAACAACGACCCGATCACCAAGGGCGGGCTGATGCTCACCGACATCGGCGCCGAGTGGGATGGCTATGCCGCCGACGTCACCCGCACTTATCCGCAGGACGGCACCTTCTCGCCGGAACAGCGCGACGTCTACGAGGCCGTGCTGCGCGCCCAGACCGAGACCATCAAGCTGATGAAGCCGGGCACCTACATGCGCGACGTGCACGAGGCGGCGATCAAGGTCCTCGGGGAGGACCTGCTGAAGCTTGGGTTGATCAGCAAGAACGAGCGCGACCAGGTGCGCATGTACTTCATCCACGGCCTGGGCCACGACCTGGGCCTGCGCGTGCACGACGTCAGCGACCGCACGCGCAAGCTGGAGGCCGGCATGATCGTCACCAACGAGCCCGGCATCTACGTGCGCGTGGCCGACGTCAAGGCCAACCCGGCCTACCAGGCCTTGCCGGCCGCCGAGAAGGCCGGCATCGACGCCGCGCTCGAGAAGTACAAGGACATCGGCGTGCGCATCGAGGACGACATCCTGGTCACCGCGGGCGAGCCTAAGAACCTCAGCGCGGCGGCGCCGCGCAGCGTGGCCGACATCGAGGCGTGGATGGCGCAGCCCTAGCGCGGAGGCGCGTCAGCGCGCTGCCAGGGAGCCGGCCTTCCTGAACGCGGGCGCCGCGCCAAACCGGTTACTGCAGCGCGCCTTCCGAGGGCCACAGGAAGTCGATCGCCCCCGGCAGGCATTCGAAGCGCGCCGGTGTGCTGCCAAGGACCTCGCCGTCCGGAATCAGCCGGCCGGGCCGTGATTCCGTGACGGTGACCGAGCGCGCCTGGAAGTACTCGACCTGCGGATGGCGCAGGTGGCTGCCGTCGTAGACGGTGCGGAACAGGCGCAGCAGCTCGAGCCGCGAGATCCTGTTGAGCAGGACCACGTCGAGCAGGCCGTCGTCCAGGCGGGCCTTGGGCGCGATCAGGAAATCGGTGCCGGTGTAGGTGGAATTGGCGACCTCGACGAACACGCCTTCCCGCACGATCGTCTTGCCGTCGAGTTCCAGGGTGATCGCCTGCGACCGCAACGAGGGCAGCATCCGCAATACCGCCACGGTGTAGGCGGCGGCGCCCAGCCGCTTGAGCGGCACCGCCGCCTGCGCGATCTCGGCGACGAAGCCCATGCCGACGATGTTGATGAAGTAGCGTGACAAGCCCTCGGCCTCGACGCGGCCGATGTCGATCGACCTCGGCCGGTTTGCCGCGATGATGTCGATCGCGCGCCGCCAGTCGCGCTTGCGCAAGCCCAACTCCTTCATGAAGGCATTGCCGGTGCCGTTCGGGACCAGGCCCAGCGGCGGCTTGCGCGCGGCCGGGTTGCGCATCAGGCCGTTGAGCACCTCGAACAGGGTGCCGTCGCCGCCGGAGGCAATCAGCGCCTCGTAGCGCCGCAGGTCGGCCGCCTGCGCCAGCGCAGTGGCATGGCCCGACGATTCCGTCAGCAGGATGTCCGCGTCGATGCCGCGCTCGACAAGCCCTTGCCGGATCATCGGCAGCAGCCGGCGCGCGCGGCCGTTGCCGGCCTGCGGGTTGTAGATGACCAGGACCTTCATGCCGGCAACGGGAGTGCGCGGCGCTCGCGCATCAGGCGAAGAAGAAGGACCAGAGCGTCGCGACCAGCACCACCGGCGCCCAGTACTGCATCGGCACGAAGAAGAAGCGATGGGTGGTGGCCCAGGCCTTCTCGTGGCGGTTGAGCAACCACCCGACCACGCCGATCGCCACCGCCGCCAGCAGCCCCGCAACCAGCTTGGGCCATTCGACGGTGGTGTAGAAGCCCTGGCCCCAGACCGCATCCACGGTCAGCTGCGTGCCCAGGTAGGCCACCGCGAACAACACCAGCACCAGGATGCCCCAGCGATGCCAAATCAGCATGGATGTCTCCCCTTTCGATCCGGCGTGCAGGGTGGAGTGCGACGGCGCAGGCCGTCAAGCGGGCGCCATCACAGTCTTGCGGATCGCGGGATCAGGCGCGTGCCGAAAGGACCAGGGCCTGGATCCTCGCGGCCACGCGGCCCTCGCCGAAGCGCGAAACCAGCGCCCGCGCGCAGACCGCCGTCACATCGTCCAACCGCCCGGGCGCCCGTGCCTCGATCTCGTTGCGCAGCGGCGTGCCCTGGCAGTAGGCGACCGCGACCCGCTCCGCCGAGCCGGCTTCGCTGCGCGCCTCGACCGTTTCCGAGGCCGCGCCGGTGAAGCCGGCATCCCCCAGCACCCGCAGCCAGGCCGCGGCGTCATGGTGGCCATGCGGCGTGCGGCGCAGGAACAGCGGCGGATCGTCCGGGAACATCGCCGTGACGGTCGTCGTCACCACGTCCGCGAATTCGTTGTCCTCGATCCGATCCCAGACGTTGAACAGGAACAGGCTGCCCGGGCGCAACACGCGGCGCGCCTCGGCGAAAGCCGTTCTCGCATCGGGAAAGAACATCGCGCCGAATTGGCAAGCCAGCGCGTCGAACGCCGCATCGCTGAAGGGCAGGGCCATGGCATCGGCCTGCCGCCACTCGACCGGCCGCGCGGTGCCGACGGCGGCGGCCCGCTCGAGCATCGCGGGGTTGAGGTCGGTGGCGATGATCGCGACCTCGGCGGGCAGCGTGCGCGCCAGCTCGCGCGTCACCACGCCGGTGCCCGCGGCCACTTCCAGCACGCGCGTGACGGGCTCGCCGGCGAGCCGCTGCGCGATGTCGCGGGCATAGGGCTCGAAGATCAGCGGGACCAGGTGGGACTCGTAGAGTTCGGCGACCGAGGCGCCGAAGTAACGATCGCCCGCGGCAGGTGGGGACGGACTCAGGTGCCCGCCAGCGCGGCGGCGGGAGGCAAGTCGGTCCCTTCGCCGAGACAGTGCCGCCTGCCGCGCAAGGCGCAACACCGTCTCGTCGCAGCGCTCGCCACGGAAGATCGCCGTGCGCGTCTCGATCTCCTGGAATCCCAGGCGGCGGAGCAGGCGCAGGCTCGGCCCATTGCGCGTGTCGGTGATCGCAAGCATGGACTGCGCCTGCGTTCGTTGGAAAAACAGCTCCAGGGCGGCCGCCACGGCAGCCGTGGCGAGCCCGCGGCCTTGCGCCGCCGGCTCCAGGGTGAAGCCCACCTCGCCCGAGCGGCCGTCGGCGGCGAGGAACAGGCCGACGTCGCCCAGCAGGCGGTCGGAGCTCGCGTCGGCGATGCCCAGTTGCACCCATTCGCCGGGAGTGAACAGCGGCGCCTGCGCCATGTTCGCCAGGAACGTCGCTGCATCCGCGTCGGATTGCGGCGTCCAGCCCTGGTAGCGGCCGAGCTCCGGGATCGCACGATACGCCTGGAACGCGGCGAGGTCTTCCGCGCGCAGCCGTCGCAGCCGGGCGCCGGGAAGCGGGCAGGGCAGCCCCGCTGCGTTCATGGCGCTGCCGGCGGCTCCCACAACTCGACCTTGTTGCCTTCCGGATCCATCACCCAGCCGAACTTGCCGTACTCGGACGCGTCGACCTTCTCCAGTACGTCGCAGCCTTCCTCGCGCAGGGCCGCGAGCAAGGCATGCAAGTCGGCGACGCGGTAGTTGACCATGAAGCTGGACCGGCTCGGCGCGAAGTGATCGCTGTCGGCGCCGTTGATCGTCCACGCGGTGACGCCGGCCGCAGCCTGCGGGTCGTCCTTCCACTCGAAGGCGGCGCCGCCCCAGGGCTGCACGTCCACGCCCAGGTGGCGCTTGTACCAGTCGCGCAGCGCGGGCGCGTCCTTGGCCTTGAAGAAGATCCCGCCGATACCGGTGACGCGTTTCATGCCAGCCTCCGTCGATCCGATCCCCAGAACGAAAAACCCCGCCGAAGCGGGGCCCTTCGTCATTGCAGTCCAGCGCTCAGCAGCAGCCCAGCGGGCAGCCCGAGGCGGCCCATGCGGTGGCGGCAACGGCGGACAGGGCGACGGCGATCAACAGCTTCCTGGTCAGGCTCATGGCGGTCCTCACGTGGCGGGTGTGACGCATGCTGCACCCGACCGCCGGCCCGGTCAAGGGAGCAGGCCGCCAGTCCGCCAGTGCCGCCAGCCCAGCAGCAGTGCGCCGGCGCCGCCCGCCGCGACGCACCCGAGGTGCAGCGCACCCAGCGAAACGAAGTGCAGGAAAGGATTGGCGTCGCCGTCGAAGGGCAGGAACGGCCGCAGGTCGGAATGCATCACGCCATCGAGCAGCACGTGCGACCAGGCGCCGAGCAGCGCGCCGACCACGATGGCGCCGAATGACAGTTCGAGCCAGCCGAACGGGTTCGGCAATCGCAGCCTGCGACCGGCCTGGCGCGACGCCAGCATCAATCCCGCCGTCGCCACGCCCGCCAGCGTGGCGCCAGCGAAGGAATGGAAGAACGCGTGCACGGGATCGTGCCCGCGCACCAGGTTGACCAGCGACTCCACGTCGATGAGCACGTTGCTCGCGCAGAAGGCCATGAAGCTCACCCGCCGCGGCGCCATGGCATGCAACAGCAATCCGGGGCCGAAGTGGAAGGGCGTGACCGGCATGGCTCAGCTGCCCCGGTGCGCGGGCAGGGAGATCTTCCAGTGCATCGCCGCCGCCCGGGTGGCGAAGCCGGCACCGAAGCCGAGCAGTGCAGGCCAGGGCGCGGCCACCTCGAGCGCGGTGAGCGTGGCGAACACGGCCGCCGCCACCGTCGCGGCGGTCACGTACAGCTCGTGTCGCAGCAGCACCGAGGGTACGCCGGCGGTGACATCGCGGATCACGCCGCCCAGGCAGGCGGTGGCGATGCCCATGGCGACCGCGGGCACCGGCGCGACGCCATACTGCAGCGCCTTGCCCGCGCCGAACACCGCATAGGCCGCCAGGCCGGCGGCGTCGAGCCAGTCGAGCGCGCGTTCCGGCCACCAGCGCAAGGGCACCAGCCACGCCAGCGCGGCAACCGCCAGGCACAGCAGCACCGGCGCCGGGCCTTGCATCCAGAATACCGGCGCGCCGATCAGCAGGTCGCGCAAGGTGCCGCCGCCCACCGCGGTGACCAGCGCGAAGAAGCACGCGGCGACGAAGTCCAGCCGCTTGCGCACCGCGGCCAGCACGCCCGAGGCCGCGAACACCGCCAGGCCGGCGATGTCGAGCCAGGGCAGGATCGATTCGACCGGGAAGTCCACCGGCGCCATCTACTTCAGTCGCTCCAGCCGGCCCTTGCGCTTGACGATGTTCTTGTAGTCCCACTGGATCTCGCGCGACTTGCCGAGCCAGCGCTGCAACTCGGCGGCATCCACGTCGGCGGCCTGGCCGTAGAAGATCGACGCATCCTTGAACCTGGCGCCCGGCACGTCGAGCCGCGGCTCGCCGAAATCCGCGCCGCTCCAGAACATCAGCCGCAGGCCGGGCTTCTGCACGCTGTAGCCCACGGTCGGGTTGCCGTCGAGGAACCACACCGGATGGCCGTGCCAGACCTTGCCTTCGGCCTCGGGCAGGCCGCGGGCGATTTCGGCGGCGAGCAGGGCGCAAGCCTCGCGGTGCGCGTCCGCCTGTCGGTCGTTGTAGGCCTGGATGTCCGCGTGCATCGGGCGCTAGCCCTGCTTGGCGCGGTAGGCCTTCGCCACCAACGCTTCCAGCACCCTGGCATCCACGTCCGCCAGGCGCGCGACGTACAGGCAGCCCTTGCCGAGCTTGTGCTTGCCGAGCTTGGCGAGCAGCGGCTCGCCGTCGTGGCTGCCGGCGAGGCCGTAGAGCGAGATGTCGCCCTTGCGCGAGGAGAAGCCCACCGTGCAGATCTCGCCGGTCTTGCCGCCGGCGAGGGGATAGCGATGCACGCCGAAGCCGACGATCGCCGGGCCCCACATCACCGCGGGCTGCCCGGTCACGCGGGCCATCATCGCGGCCAGCGCCTCACAGTCCCCTCGTCGCGCGGGATCCGCGATGGCACCGAGATAGTCCTCGACACGCGCAGCGGTCGCCTGGGTCTTGTTCTGCGCCATCACCGGCTGCCTTCGGTCCGACATGAGTCTGCCCCATAACTCTCGGCGACCAGAAGGGAGCCGATCGAGAGAGGGACCGCCAGGAGAGCGGCACCCAGGGCCGCGACCATTACCCGTGCGATGGGGCGGCGAAGGAAAAGGAAGACGGAGAACACCAGCGCGCTGCAAGCCGCTGCCGCGCAAGCCAGGGCCCAACCGGAAAGCGCCAGTCCCAGTCGCGCATTGCCGATGCCCTGCTTTGAATCGAAGACGCAGCCTGATTTCCACGCCAGGTAGCAGCCTACCGTCGTCAGGAGCACCGCGGCGCAAACCGCGGGTTTCAACCCCCTAGGCCCTTGCACCGGGATCCCCAAGCCACAAGGCCACTGTGCCGGCGACGATCATGGCAAAGGCCAAGGCCAACGTGACCGTGTTGCCTCTTGCTCGGGTCGAGCTGGCGCCCCAGTTGGCGAAGCCGTGCAACGAGATCAGGAGTCCTCCAGTACCCAGTGGGATGAGCGAGGCAAGCCGTTGGTAGTTTGGCCAGCTTTCCATATCATCCTGCGCCCACAGGGCGAAGCCGAGGCCCCCGAGCATCACGAGAATTCCGGAAACAAGCAGCGCCTTGCTGTGTCTGCGCAAAATTTCCATTGAGCCCCAACGATTGAATCGAGCGGCGACGTCAGGCGTCGCGTTGTTAGCCATAGCGGGCCTCGAAGTCTTCCCGCGTCGACGCCATGTAGTTGCGGAGTGCTTCGAGCGCCGCCACCCGGCCTTCCAACACCGGGCTGATTGGCCTGGGCGGGCTGAGGAAGTTTAGCAGGCCCTTTTTCCTGGCAGTCCGATCCGACCAAAGAAGAAACTGGTCGTTCCCTACTGGTGTAATCTGGGCGAAATCGCGATCGTCTCGACAAACACCAAGGCCAAACTGCCTGTCTACGTCCGGCTCCGTCAGAGAGCGCTCGGCGCTGGCCAGGAGTTCGTCCAGTTTGTCAGGTTCAACGTGGCCAAGCTCGGAAATCCTGCCGCTGCCATAGACGAAATAGGCGCGCATCACATTCCCACCGTCAATCTAACGATCGAGCTGAGGAGTGCGGTGGACTGGCGCCCGGTTTGCCACCGCAAGCTCGGTGCCAGGCCGCCGCGTCACCTTGAATGAGGTGTTAGACCCGTGACGGCTTGCCATAGGGAACCAGGCTCTCGATTGCGGGAATAGAATCGGGCGTGCTCTCACCGTCAATGGACCACAAATCCAAGCCGGCAAGAAGGCCATCCTGCTCGAATACGAAGGCGCCAAATCGGTGGCCGAGGTCGTTGCGCCACTGGTAGTCGGACAGCACTCGCATCGCAAGATGTGCTGGCCGCCTCCCATCGATGGAAAGATCAATGCTGGCGCAACCGCACCTGCAGAGCCGAGCAACGCGGGCGTGATTCAATTGCTCGAGGAATGCGGAATTATCGCCATTGCCATGCTCGAGGAGCCAGCGGATGACCGCGAATTCGTCAGGAGCCAGGGGGCGTTCAATCTCAAGGCTCGAGGGAGTATGGCTCACGGGTCAAACTTACTTTTGGACCCCCACAGGGGGTGTTGAACGGAGTCTATACCTGACGGCTAGCTTTCGCCGTTGGAAATTCCCTGGGCTTACGCATCCATGCGACACCCGCCGGATCGCGAACGGGCAAATCCATCCGCTGGCCAGGCTCCGCACCTGAACTCACTCGTAGTGCAGGGCCTCGATCGGATTCAACCGCGACGCCTTCAACGCCGGGATCATCCCGAACACCACGCCGATCAGCGAGCAGAAGGCCACCCCGAACAGTGCCCAGCCCACCGGAACGCGGGCCTCGAACTCGGTGAACAGCGTGAACACATTGCCGAGCAGGAAGCCGATGGCGATGCCGATCACGCCGCCGACATTGCACAGCACCACCGCCTCGAGCAGGAACTGCAGCAGCACGTCCTTTCGCTTGGCGCCGAGCGACTTGCGGATGCCGATTTCCTTGGTGCGCTCGGTCACCGACACCAGCATGATGTTCATGATGCCGATGCCGGCCACCAGCAAGGCCACGCCGCCCATCAGGAAGGCGCCGATCTTCACGCCCAGGGTCGCCTTGTTGAACTGCTCGATCTGGCCTTCGCTGGTGAACCAGTAGAAGTTGTCCTCGTCGGAATGCTTGAGGTGCCGCTGGTTGCGCATCACTTGCCGGGTCTGCTCGATCGCATCCTGCAGCAGCGCAGGCGTGCGCGAGTGCACGGTGACGTTGACCGACCGCGGATAGCCCTGCGGGTCCACCATGCCGTAGATCTGGGTGTAGGCGCCGCTGGGGACCAGGGCCATGGTTTCGTACGGCCCGCCGAAGGCCGAGACCTTCTTCTCGAATACGCCGATGACCTCGAACTTGCGCCCGTCCAGCTGGATCGTCTTGCCGATGGGGTCGGTGAAGGGGAACAGCTCCTTGGCGATGGCGTTGCCCAGGATGACCACGCGGCGCGCCGCGCGCATGTCCATGATCGAGAGGTTGCGGCCCTCGCCGATCGGCTGGGTGTTGTTCTCCGAGTACTCCGGCGAGCCGCCGCAGATCGAGATCTTCGGGTCGGTGGTGACGCCGTTGTAACTGGCCGACTTGCCGCCGTCCCAGATCTCGGTGCCGACCAGGTCCACGCTGGGCACGTTGTCGCGGATGGCCTGGGCCTCCGCCAGCGTCACCGGCGGCCATTTCTGGGCGGCGCGGCGCTGGGCGTCGGAGTTGAAGCCGTTCGGCCACTTCTGCACCTGGAAGGTCTGCGCGCCGAGCACGCTCATCTCCCGTTCCATGGTGTCCTGCATGACGGTGATGGCGGTCATGACCCCGATGATCGAGGCCACGCCCAGCACGATGCCGACCAGGGTCAGGAAGGCGCGCAGCTTGTTGCTGCCGATCGCGCCCAGGGACATGAAGAACAGGTCAGCACGTCGCACGATGCACCTCACTCATAACGCAGGGCCTCGATCGGATCCAGCCGCGCGCCGCGCCAGGCCGGGATCATGCCGGAGATGACGCCCACCGCCACCGACACCACCAACGCGACCAGCACGATGAAGGGTGACAGGCTGGCCGGCATCAGCGTGGCATTGAGCACCGCGGTCAGGCCGGCCGAGATCCCGATGCCGATCAGGCCGCCGAACAGGCAGATGATCGAGGACTCGAACAGGAACTGCAGCAGGATGCTGCGCCTGCGCGCGCCGATCGCCTTGCGGATGCCGATTTCCTTGGTGCGCTCGGTCACCGACACCAGCATGATGTTCATCACGCCGACGCCGCCGACGAACAGCGAGATGCTGGTGATCGCCAGGCCCACCAGCACCACCACGCCCATGGTGCTGTTGTAGGCGTCCAGGATGGTGTCGAGCTTGTTGATCGAGAAGTCGTCCTTCTCGATCGGCTTCAGCCCGCGGATCGAGCGCATCAGGCCCTGGGCCTCCGGCTCGAACTCCTCCAGCGACATGCCGTCGGGCGCCTTGATCGCGACGTCCACGTTGGCGCGGCCACCGTTGTTGCCGAAGGTCTTGGCGAAGGTGGTGATCGGGATGTACACGCGGCGGTCGAAATTGGGCCCGCCGAAGAAGCCGCCGCCGCCCTGCTTCTCCATCACGCCGATGACGCGGAAGGTGTAGCGGCCGATCTTGAAATCCTTGCCGACCGGATTGCTCCTGCCGAACAGGCCTTCGGCGACGTCCACGCCGATCACCGCCACCCGGCGGTTGAAGCGCACGTCGAAGGGCAGCAGGAAGCGGCCGGTGGCCGGCGCCTGGTTCGACACCAGCACCAGCTTGTCGGTGGTGCCGCTGACGTTGATGTCGTCGAGCTCGTTGTTCTGGTACTTCATGGGCTGGCTGCCGCCCATGCTGGGGTTGACCACCGCGCGGCCCTGCAGGCGGCGGGTGAGCTCGTCGCTCACCGCGAAGGTGATCTCCGGGCGCTTGCGCAGGCTGAAGTCCGGGCCCATCTGCACCCAGGGGAACTTGGACACGTACAGCGTGTCGGCGCCCACCGAGGCGAAAGTCTGCTTGAAGGTGTTCTTCAGGCCGTTGGCGGCGGTCATCGTGGTGATCACCGCCACGATGCCGATGATGATGCCGAGCGCGGTGAGGCCGCCCCGGCTCTTGTTGGCCACGATCGCGTTCCAGGCGATCTTGAGCGACTCGGCGAGGTCTAGGCTGAGTTTCACGCGGCCTTCCGCACGTCCGATTCGATGACGCCGTCGCGCAGGCGGATCACCCGGTGCGCGTGGGCCGCGATATCGTCCTCGTGGGTGACCAGGATGATGGTGTTGCCTTGCCGGTGGAGTTCCGCCAGCAGGGCCATGATCTCCACGCCGGTGGCGCTGTCGAGGTTGCCGGTCGGCTCGTCGGCCAGGATGATCGAGGGCTTGCAGACCAGCGCGCGGGCGATCGCCACGCGCTGGCGCTGGCCGCCGGACAGTTCGTTGGGCTTGTGGTGCGCGCGCGAGGTCAGGCCGACCGAGGCGATCGCTGCATCGGCGATCTGCCTGCGCTCGGCCTTGGGCAAACCGGCGTAGATCAGCGGCAGCTCGACGTTCTTGAACACGTTGACCCGCGGCACCAGGTTGAAGGTCTGGAACACGAAGCCGATCTTGCGGTTGCGGATGTCGGCGAGTTCGTCCTCGCTCATGCGGTCCACCGACACGCCCTCGAGCTTGTAGGAGCCGGCGTTGGGCTTGTCCAGGCAGCCGATGATGTTCATCAGCGTGGACTTGCCCGAGCCCGAGGGCCCCATGATCGCCACGTACTCGTTCTTGGCGATGTCCAGCGACACGCCCGCGAGGGCGCGCACCTGCTGGTCGCCCATGGTGTAGGTGCGGACGATGTCCTTGAGCTGCAGGGTGGCGGACATGTCAGTCGGCGGCCTTGGCGTCGCCGCCCTTGTCGCCGCCCGGCTTGCCGGCTTCCTTGAGCTTGACCTCCATGTCGTTCTCCAGGTCGCGGGAGATCGCGCGGTAGCTGCCGGACACGACCGTCTCGCCTTCCTTCAGGCCGGTCTTGATCTCGATGGTGTCCTCGCTCTGGATGCCGGTGGTGACCTGGCGCGCCTTCACCTTGCCGTCGGCCATCACCCAAACGACCTCGGCGAAGCCATCCTTGCCGGCGGTATAGCCGTTCTTCGCCGCGTCCTTGCCCAACTGGTCCAGCGTCCGCACGGTGACCGACTGGATCGGCACGCCCAGCGCGCTTTCGCGGGTGTCGGTGACGATGTCGGCGTTGGCGGTCATGCCCGGGCGCAGCTTGCTGGTGTCGCTGGTGATGGCGATCTTCACCTCGAACTCGGTCTTCTGGGTCGTCTGCCCGGCCGGCGCGACATTGGCGCTGCTGGCGATCTCGGACACGGTGCCGGTGATCTTCTCGCCCAGCGCGGCGTCCACCTCGATCTCGGCGGCCTGGCCGAGCTTGATGGCGTTGATGTCGTTCTCGTCGACGTTGATCACCGCTTCCATCGAACCCAGCTGCGCGATCACCATGATCACGTCTTCCTGGAACTGCGAGCCGATGGCGATTTCGCCGGCCTCCTTGCGCAGGTCGGCCACCGTGCCGCTGATCGGCGCGTAGATGGTGGTCTTGGCCAGGTCTTCCTGCGCCTGCTTCAGCATGCCGACGGTCTGCTGTACCTGGTCCATCGCCGACTGGTAGCGCGAACTGTCGACCTGGAACGCGGTCTCGGCGGCGTCCAGGTCGGACTGCGACTGCAGCTTGCGGGCCACCAGCTCGCGCGCGCGCTTGAGCACGCGCTCGGCCTGGTCGCGATTGTCGCGGGCCAGCTTGGCCTGGGCCTGCGCGCTGCGCACGTTGGCTTCCTGCGACTGCACGGCGGCCAGGTACTTGGCGCGGTCGAGTTCGACCAGCAGCTGGCCCTTTTCGACGTGGTCGCCTTCGTTGACCGTCAACGTGGTGATCTTGGCGCTGACGTCGGCCGAGATGTTGATCTCGGTGTTGGGCTGGATCTTGCCGGTACCGTTGACCTTCTGGACGATCTTGGTCCGCTTGGCCACGGTCGTCTCGACCTCCTGGGCCTGGTCCTTCTTGCCCTTGCTCACCAGGTAACCGCCCAACCCGACGGCGATGACCGCGGCGATGGCGATGATGATGAGGTTGCGTCGCTTCATCTTGGAGCCCCTGTTGACCGATGGCGCATGGGACCACGACCGGTGGGGGCGGGCGGAGTGCCAGAAGTGGGGCATGACCTTCGGGAGGGGTGTCGCCCGGGACGGCGATCTGCGAGGCTGGCGCACCCGCCCGAGGGAGCCCCGGATGCACGCCGGTTACCGCTTCGAACCCATCGCCCACGTCGAATCGCCGTACGCCCAACGCCTGGACGCCCCGCACCAGCCCACCGTGGTGGCGGGCACGGAAACGGGGCAGGTGTCGGACGCGGTGGTCCGCTTCGCGCCGGGGCTGCCGGCCGCGGCCTGGGCGGACCTGGCGGGCTTCGAACGCATCTGGCTGGTCTTCGTCTTCCATCGCAGCGAGGGCTGGACGCCGCAGGTGCGACCGCCGCGCGGGGGCGGCAAGCGCGGCGTGCTGGCGACGCGCTCGCCGCACCGGCCCAACGCGATCGGATTGAGTTGCGTGGAACTGGTGGCGGTGGAGGCGGGCGGGTTGCGGGTGCGCGGCCACGATTTGCTCGATGGCACCCCGGTGCTCGACATCAAACCCTATGTGCCCTATGCCGATGCCTTCCCCGGCGCGGCGGCCGGATGGATCGATGCGCTGGATGCAGCCCAGGGACGGCACTCGGCGCCCGGGCCGAAGCGCCCGCGACGACCCAAATGAAAAACCCGGCGCGAGGCCGGGTCATCCGCCAATGAGAAGCCCGGCCGGGGCCGGGCTTCGGTTACGCCGTGTCGAAGGGCTCAGGCCCGCGTGCGACCGCGCGTGAACAGGTTGACGATGGCGAGCAGGATGATCGCGCCCACCAGCGAGACCAGGAACGAACCGATCGACAGACCGTCGTTGATCGAGCCCACGCCGACCAGCGGCGAGATCAGCCAGCCGGCCAGCAGCGCGCCGACGATGCCGACGATGACGTTGAGGATGATGCCCTGCTGGGCGTCGCGCTTCATCACGATGCTCGCCAGCCAACCGACGATACCGCCTACCACCAGCCAAACGATAAGATTCATCACGCTTCTCCTCTGTTGAAATCCGATTTCGCCCGCTATGCCTTCATGGCTAGGGATCCGCGAGGCCAATGTGCGCCGCCGGCCGTGTACGTTTTCTGAACGAAAACGGCGCCCGGAGGCGCCGTTCAACTGCCGCTTGGGTGGGGTCCGGGGTTACCAGACCTTCACCCGCTTGTTCGGCGGCAGGTAGCGTTCCTGGCCCGGCTGGACGTCGAAGGCGGCGTACCAGGCGTCGAGGTTGCGCACCGCCTCGGTGCGGAACATGGACGGTGAATGGCCGTCGGTCAGCACCTGGTTGCGCAGGGCCGCCTCGCGGTACTTGCCGCGGAAGGCCTGGGCGAAGCCCAGGAAGAAGCGCTGGTCCGGGGTCAGTCCCTCGAGCGTGACCGCCGGCTTGCCTTCCCGCGACAGGGTGTAGGCGTCGTAGGCGGCGGCGAGGCCGGCGACGTCGGCGATGTTCTCCGACAGGGTCAGCCTGCCGTTGAGGTGCAGGTCCGGGAACGGCCGGTAGGCGTCGTACTGGGCCGCGAGCGCGGCGCAGGCTTCCTCGAATTTCTTGAAATCCTCCGGCGTCCACCAGTTGGCGAGGCGGCCATTCTCGTCGAACAGCGCGCCGCTGGCATCGAAGCTGTGGCTGATCTCGTGGCCGATCACCGTGCCGATGGCGCCGTAGTTGATGGCGTCGTCGGCGTTCGGGTCGAAGAACGGCGCCTCCAGGATCGCCGCCGGGAAGATCAGCCGGTTTTCCAGCGGGATGTTCATCGCGTTGACCACCTGCGGCAGGAAGTACCACTCGGTGTGCTCGGCCGGCTTGCCCAGCTTGGCCAGGTTGCGGCGGTACTCGAACAGGCTGGCGCGCTGCTGGTTGCCGAGCGCGTCGTCGGCCTTCACCTCCAGCGCCGAGTAGTCGCGCCACACGTCCGGGTAGCCCATGCCGACCTTCATGCCGGCGAGCTTGGCCTTGGCGCGCTCGCGGGTCTTCGGGTCCATCCAGTCCAGCGCGTCGATGCGCTTGCCGAAAGCGGCGAGCAGGTTCTTCACCAGTTCGTCGGCCCGCGCCTTGGTCTCGGGCGTGAAGTGGCGGGCGACGTAGCGCTTGCCCACCGCCTCGCCGAGCGCGCCGTTGACCGCGGCGATGCCGCGCTTCCAGCGCGGCGACTGCTCGGGCGTGCCGTTGACGGTCTGGCCGTAGAAGGCGAAGCGCTCCCCGGCGAAGGCGCGCGGCAGCAGGGCGGAGGCGCGGTCGAGCGCGTGGAAGGCCAGGTAGTCCTTCCAGGCCTCGAGTGGCTGCGAGGCAACGAGCTTCGAGATGCCGGCGATCGCGTCCGGCTGCCAGGCCACGAACTCGGCCTGCGTGCCCAGGCCCGCGGCCTCGAAATAGGCGGCCCAGTCCAGGCCCGGAGCCTTCGTGTCGAAGTCCGCGCGGCTCCAGAAGTTGGCGCCCTTCTTGACGTCGTAGCTGTCCTGCTGGCTGGCGTGGGTGCGCGCGATGGCGGTCTCCAGCGCCATCACCTTCGCCGCGCGCGCGTCGGCGTCCTTCATGCCGGCCAGCGTCATGATTTTCGCAATATGCGCCACGTAGGCCTTGCGCAGTTCGACGAAGCGGCCGCCTTCGGTATAGAAGTCGCGATTGGGCAGGCCCAGGCCGCCCTGCAGCAGATAGGCGGTGGTGAGTTCGGGCTTGTCGAGGTGTTGCGCGACCCACAGGCCGAACAGGCGATCGGTGGTGATGTAGCCGGTGTTGAGCGGATCCACGTCGGCGCGCAGGGTCTGGCCCAGTGCGGTGGCGAGCGCGCGCTTGTCGGCGATGGCGGCGATCGCATCGAGTTCGGGCTGCACCGGCGCCAGGCCGCGCGCCTCGATCGCATCCTCGTCCATGAAGGCCTGGTAGTAGTCGCCGATCTTGCGCTGCTCGGCATCGCCGCTGGAGGCGGCGGCCTCGTCGACGATCGCCTTGGTGCGGGTCAGCGCGCGCTCCGCCAGCACGGCGAAGCTCCCGTAGTTGGAGCGGTCGGCGGGGATCTCGGTCCTCTTGACCCAGTTGCCGTTGGCATAGTCGAAGAAGTTGTCGCCCGGCGTCACCGCGCGGTCCATGCCCGCCAGGTCGAAGCCGAAGCTGCCGAGCTCCGGCTTGCCCGGCTGGACGGCGGCGCTGGGGACCGGCCTGGGGGCAGGCGCCGGCGTCTCGGCGGACTTGCGGCAGGCCGACAGGCCGGCCACGGACACAAGGACCAGCGCGAGGGCGCCGGGCAGGGCAAGGGAGCGCGACATGGGGTCACCGGGGCGGGAAAGTGAACGAGGATAGTCCCGGCCCTCGGCGGCGGGCATAGTTCTAAAGTCACGGCTTCGGTGGCTCCGTTCAGCTTGCTGGCGCCGCGGGAAGCGCCAGGAGCGGGGCGGGGGAACCGCGATGCCCACGCGGGGTATAAGGTCGATCGGACTGCCAAGGAGTGACGCGATGTCGCCTTCGAACACGATCCGCCTGGTGTCGGCGGCCCTGCTGCTGGCGGGGCTGTCGGCCTGCGACCGCGCCCCGCGCTCGACGGCGGCCGGCCCCGCGCCCGCCAGGCCGGCGGCGCCGCCGTCGGCGGTCGAGGCCGGCGCCACCACCGCGCCCCTGCCCGAGTCCACCGTCGCGCTGTCCGGCGCGGTGCGTGACCTGCCGCCGACCACCACGCCCGATTCGACGGTCGGCAAATCGGCGGCGCCGACGCCGGCCGCCGCGGCCGTGCGCCCGCCGCCGCCGGTGGACACGAGGCCGCGCACCGCGCCGCCCGGCGAGACCGCCGCCATGCGCGAGTTCCGCGAAGCACAGGAGCGGCGCGACCGCGAGTTGCTCGAGCGCGACATGGATGCGGCGCGCGGCGAACTCGCGCGCAATGACGAGGACTCGCCGCGCGACGACGCCCGCGGGAACGACCCGGTCGATCCCCGGGACGAGGAGGCGCTGCCGCCCGACGACGGGGCGTACGACGAGGCAGCCGTCGACGAAGACCCGCCGCTCGACGAGGATCTACCGCCCGACGAGGACCTGCCCTATGACGGGGACTTGCCTCCGGACGAGGACGATCTCCCGCCGGAGGACGAGGCGCTGCGCTGGGATCCCGCCACCGGCACCTGGCGCTGATACCCGCGGCGCCGCCGCCTCAGCGCCGGGCCAGGGGCGGCGGCGTGGCCGCGGGCCAACCGCCGGCCAGCGCGCGATACAGGGCCACGCTGCCCGACAGGCTGCGGACCCGCGCCAGCACGGCGGCATCCTCGGCTTCCAGCCGGTTGCGCTCGGCCTCCAGCACCTCCAGCAAGGTGCCGGCGCCGGCGTCGCGGCGCAGGCGCGCCAGCCGTGCGGCCTCGGCGCTGTCACGCATGGCGGCGTCGAGGCGTGCGTCTTCCTCGACGGCGCGAGCGCGTCGCTCGAGCGCATTGGCGGTGTCCTCGATCGCTTCGAGCACGGCCTGGCGGTACGCCGCCTCGGCACCATCCGCGCGCGCGTCGGCGACGTCGATGCGCGAGCGCACCCGCGCCCGGTCGAGGAAGCTCCAGTCGATGCCCAAGGCGTAGGCATGCGTTTCCGCGTCGCGCTGGAACAGCCCGCCGGCATCGCCGGCCTGGCTGCCGATCAGTGCGGCCAGGCTGAAGCGCGGGAACAGCTCGGCACGCGCGGACTGGCCGCGGGCCAGCGCGGCCTGCAGGCGTTGCTCGGCGGCGGCGACATCCGGACGGCGACGCAGCAGCTCGCCGGGCGTGCCCGGCGCGATCGCTGGCGGCACCGCAGGCAGCGCGCCGGCGGCCAGTAAGTGTGCGTCCAGGCTTTCCGGCGTGCGCCCCGTCAGCACGGCCAGGCGGTGGGCAAGGACGCGTGTCTGCGCCTGCAATGGCGGCAGGCGTGCGGCGGTGCCCTGGGCCTGGGCTCGGGCACGCGCGGTGTCGAAGGCGGTGCCGCGGCCGGCGACGAAGCCGCGCTCGACCAGGTCGCGCGTTTCCTCCTGCGCCAGCAGGTTGGCGCGAGCGACGTCGAGCCGTTGCTGCGCGCCGCGCAAGGCCACGTAAGCGTCCACGACGTCCGCGACCACCGCGACCTGCAGGGCCGCCAGATCGGATGCGGTGGCGCCAACCTCGGCGCGACCGGCGCGCGCGGCGTGGCGCAGGCGACCGAACAGGTCGGGTTCCCAATCCACCCGCGCGCTGGCGTCCACGCCGTGGCTGTCGCGGTCCGCGCGCGGCGAGCCGGGCGATTGGTCCGCGCTGGCGCGCGAATCGGTCGCGCCTGCGCCGAGCCGGAGCCCGGGCCAGCGCTCGCCGTCGGCCTCGCGGGACAATGCGCGCGCTTCATCGAGGCGCGCTACGGCTTGGCGCAGGTCGAGGTTGGCGGCGAGCGCATCGGCGACCAGGGTATCCAGCATCGGGTCGCCGAGCACGCGCCAGAATTCGGAATCCGCGGCGGGCGTTGGCGAGGCCAGGGCATCGGGGGAGGAGAAGGCCTCCGGCACCGCCAACGCCGCCACGGAATGGGTGGGCGCCGTGCTGCAGGCCGCCAGCAGGGCGGCGAGCAGCGGCGCGACGATCAACTGCGAAGCAGGCTTAGACATGGGCGGCCTCCGGCGCATGCGAAACCAGGGGACGCGCCACCAGCTTGCGCAGCGCGACATAGAACACCGGCGTCAGGAACAGGCCGAACAGGGTCACGCCCAGCATGCCGGCGAACACCGTGATGCCGGTGGCCGAGCGCACTTCCGCGCCCGCGCCGTGCGAGAACACCAGCGGCACCGTGCCGGCGATGAAGGCGATCGAGGTCATCACGATCGGCCGGAGCCGCAGGCGGCAGGCCTCCAGGGCCGCTTCAACGATGCCCTTGCCCTGCAGTTCGAGCTCGCGCGCGAATTCCACGATCAGGATGGCGTTCTTGCAGGCCAGGCCCATCAGCACCACCAGGCCCACCTGCACGAACACATTGTTGTCGCCACCGGTGAGCTTCACGCCGATCAGCGCGGACAGGATCGTCATGGGGACGATGAGGATGACGGCGAGCGGCAGGGTCCAGCTCTCGTACAACGCCGCCAGCACGAGGAAGGCCAGCAGCACCGCCAGCGGGAACACCACCAGCGCGGCCTTGCCCTGCGTCGCTTCCTGGTAGCTCAGGTCGCTCCACTCGAAGCCCATGCCGTTGGGCAGCACCTGGCCGGCGAGCTCGCCCACCTTGCCCATCGCCTGCGAGGACGAGAGCATCCGCGGGTCGGCCTCGCCGAGCAGGTCGGCCGCCGGGTAGCCGTTGAAGCGCAGGACCGGGTCGGGACCGTAGGTCTGCTTCACCGTCACCATGCTGGCGATCGGCACCATCTCGCCTGCGGCGTTGCGGGTGCGCAGGTTGCCGATGTCCTCGACGCTGTCGCGGAACGGGCCGTCGGCCTGCGCCACCACCTGCCAGGTGCGGCCGAACAGGTTGAAGTCGTTGACGTAGGCCGAGCCGAGATAGGTCTGCAGGGTGTCGAACAGCTCCGTCAGCGGCACGCCCTGGGCCTTCGCCTTGTCGCGGTCCACTTCTGCATCCAGTTGCGGCACGTTGGCCTGGTAGCTGGAGATCGGGAAGCCCATGCCCGGCGTCTGCGAGGCGGCGCCCTGGAAGGCCTGCACCGCGCCCTGCAGCGCGCCGTAGCCCAGGTTGCTGCGGTCCTGCACGAACAGCGAGTAACCCGAGCCGTTGCCCAGGCCGAGGATCGGCGGCGGCAGCAGCGCAAAGGCGAAGCCTTCCTTGATGCCGGCGATCTTCGCGTTGAGCTGCTCGTTGATCTCCTTGGCGCTGTTGTGGCGCTGGTCGAAGGGCTTGAGCGGGAAGAACACCACGCCCGAGTTCGGGGTGTTGGTGAACTGCAGCGGGTTCAGGCCCGGGACGGCGACCTCGTGCTCGACGCCCTCGATCGACATCGCCGCGGCGGCGATCTTCTTCAGCGCCGCGTCGGTGCGTTCGATCGAGGCGCCCTCCGGCATCTTCACGCCGGCGATCAGGTAGAGCTTGTCCTGGATCGGGATGAAGCCGCGCGGCACCCAGCTGAACACGCCGGCGGTGGCGATGAGCAGCACCGCGTACACCGCGAACACCCGGCCGCGACGGCCGAGCGAGCGGCCCACCGCGCCCTGGTAGCGCTCGGAGTTCCTGCGGAAGAAGCGGTTGAACGGCGTGAACAGCCAGCCGAAGGCCTGGTTGATGATGCGGGTCGGCGCGTCCGGCGCGGCGCCGTGCGGGCGCAGCAGGCGGGCCGCCAGCGCCGGCGACAGTGTCAGCGAGTTGATCGCCGAGATCACCGTCGAGATGGCGATGGTCACCGCGAACTGCTTGTAGAACTGACCGGTCACGCCGCTCAGGAAGGCCATCGGCACGAACACCGCGCACAGCACCAGCGCGATCGCGATGATCGGGCCCGACACTTCCTTCATCGCCTGGTGGGCCGCGGCCAGCGGGGCCAGGCCTTCCTCGATGTTGCGCTCGACGTTCTCGACCACGACGATGGCATCATCAACAACGATGCCGATGGCCAGCACGAGGCCGAACAGCGTCAGGGTGTTGATCGAGAAGCCCAGCAGGTAGAGGGCGGCGAAGGTGCCCACCACCGACACCGGCACCGCGATCAGCGGGATGATCGAGGCGCGCCAGGTCTGCAGGAACAGGATCACCACCAGCACGACCAGCAGCACCGCCTCCAGCAGCGTGGTCACCACCGCCTTGATCGAGTCGCGCACGAAGATGGTGGTGTCGTAGACGGTGCGGTACTCCACGCCCGGCGGGAAGCGCGTCTTCAATTCGTCCATGGTCTTCACGACCTGGTCGCGGATCTGCAGGGCATTCGCGCCCGGGGCCTGGAACACGCCGACGGCGGCCGCGTTCATGCCGTCCAGGCGCGAGCGCAGGGTGTAGTCGCCGGCCGCCAGTTCGATGCGCGCGACGTC
>CBININ010000008.1:0-20181 GCA_966250755.1 uncultured Gammaproteobacteria bacterium
CCCGGGCGAGATGGCCCTGGGTCACCGGTTCGCCGGCGACGCGCACTTCGCCTTCACCCGCGGCCAGCAGGCCGGCCAGTACGCGCAGCAGGGTCGACTTGCCGGCGCCGTTGCCGCCCAGCACCAGCAGGGCCTCGCCGCGGCCGAGGCTGAAGTCCAGCGGCCCGAAGATCGGCTCCTCGTTGCGCGAGAAGCGCAGGCCCCGGCATTCGAGCAGGGGCGGGGCAGCGGTGGGCGAGGGATTCATCCGCCGTCTAGTTTACCAAGAGGGCCCCGCGATCCGCATAATCGCAGCCCTGTTCCCTGATCGCGGTCAAGCCCCGGCACCCATGCAGATCCAGACCAAGCTTCCGAAGGTCGGTACGACCATCTTCACGGTGATGTCGCAGCTCGCCCTCGAACACCAGGCGGTGAACCTGGGCCAGGGCTTCCCCGACTTCCCGGTGCCGGCGCGGCTGGGCGAGGCGCTGGCACGGGCGATGGCGGAGGGGCGCAACCAGTACGCGCCGATGAGCGGCGTGCCGGCCCTGCGCCAGGCGATCGCCGCCAAGACGCGGGACTGCTACGGCTGCTCGGTCGACGCCGATGCCGAGGTCACGGTCACCAGCGGCGCGAGCGAGGCGATTTTCGATGCCGTGCTGGCCGTGGTGCGGCCGGGCGACGAGGTGGTGGTGCTCGATCCCTGTTACGACTGCTACGAGCCGGCCATCGACCTGGCCGGCGGCGTGGCGGTGCACGTGCCGCTGGACCCGGCGGATTTCTCGGTGGACTGGCAGCGCGTGCGTGACGCCATCTCGCCGAAGACGCGGCTGCTGTTCATCAACACGCCGCACAACCCCTCCGGCGCCATGCTCGATGCCGGCGACATGGCCGCGCTGGCCGACATCGTCCGCGACACCGGCGTGCTGATCCTGTCCGACGAGGTTTACGAGCACATCGTCTTCGACGGCCGCGTGCACGAGAGCGTGCTGCGCTACCCCGAACTGGCGGCGCGCAGCTTCGTGGTGTCGAGCTTCGGCAAGACCTACCACTGCACCGGCTGGAAGATCGGCTACTGCATCGCGCCGCCGGCGCTGACCGCCGAGTTCCGCAAGGTGCACCAGTACAACACCTTCTGCAGCTTCACCCCGGCGCAGTTCGCCTTCGCCGAGATGATCCAGGCGGAGCCTGCGCACTACCGCGAGCTGGGCGCCTTCTACCAGGCCAAGCGCGACCGCTTCGCGCAGCAGTTGCGGGGCACGCGGCTGCGGCCCTTGCCGGTGCCGGGTGGCTACTTCCAACTGGTGGATTATTCGGACGTGAGCGACCTCGACGACGCGGCCTTCTGCCGCTGGCTGACAATCGAGAAGGGCGTGGCGGCGATCCCGCTCTCGCCCTTCTACGCCGAGCCGCCGCGCGGCCAGCGCCTGGCGCGCCTGTGCTTCGCCAAGCTGCCGGAAACGCTCGACGCCGCCATCGCGCGGCTGGAGAAGGTGTGATGGAGGACCTGCGCGTCAGCCTGGTGCAGGGCGACACGGTCTGGCACGACCCGCGCGCCAACCGCGAGCTGTATGCGCGGATGATGGCGCCGCTGGCGGGCCATACCGACCTGGTGGTGTTGCCGGAGACCTTCACGTCGGGTTTCAGCAACGAGGCCATCCACCGTGCCGAGGACATGGATGGGCCGACCGTGGCCTGGATCCGCGAACAGGCGCGGCAGGTGGGCGCGGCGGTGACCGGCAGCGTCCAGATTCGCGAGGGCGAGGGCGTGTTCAACCGCCTGCTCTGGGCGACGCCGGACGGCGGCTTGCAGTACTACGACAAGCGGCACCTGTTCCGGATGGCGAAGGAACACGAGCGTTATGCCTCGGGCCGCCAGCGCCTGACGGTGGAGCTGAAAGGTTGGCGCGTCTGCCCGCTGGTCTGCTACGACCTGCGCTTTCCGGTGTTCATCCGCAACCGCTACGGCGTGGAAGTGCCCGACCGCTTCGACTACGACCTGCTGGTATTCGTCGCCAACTGGCCGAGCGCACGCCGGCATGCCTGGCGCACGCTGCTGCAGGCCCGCGCCATCGAGAACCTCGCCTGCGTGGCGGCGGTGAACCGCGTCGGCACGGACGGCAACGACATCCATTACAGCGGCGACAGCGTTGCGCTCAACGAGCTGGGCATGCCGCTGCTGGAGTTCGGGTCGCAGGCGCAGGTGGCGACGGTGGCCTTCTCGGCGGCGGCCCTGGCCGCGCACCGCGCCCGCTTCCCGGCGCAGATGGACGCGGACCGCTTCGAGATCCTCGACTAGCCCGTCTTCAGCAGAGTGAACAGGGCGCGGGCGGCGCGGAAGCGCGAGGCTGCGTCGGGCAACTCGAGCTTGACCCGCAGCTTGTCGGGGCCGTCCATCGCGTAGTGCCTGGGCTGCGACTGGATCAGGCGGATCACGCTCATCGGATCCACGTTCGGCTGCGCGAGGAAGTGCACGCGGCCCCCCTGTGGGCCCAGTTCCAGCTTTCGCAGGCCCAGGCGGGTGGCCTCCAGCTTGAGTTCGGTCACCGCAAACAGGTGCTTGGTCGGGTCGGGCAGCAGGCCGAAGCGATCCACCATCTCCACCTGCAGTTCCTTCAGTGCATCCTCGTCGCGGGCCGAGGCGATGCGCTTGTACAGCGTCAGTCGCGCGTGCACGTCCGGCAGGTAGTCGTCCGGGATCAGCGCCGGCACATGCAATTCGACCTCGGCGCCATGGCGCACGGCCGGGTCGAGGTCCGGGATCTTGCCGCTGCGGATGGATTTGACCGCGCGCTCGAGCAGCTCGGTGTAGAGCGAGAAGCCGATCTCGGCGATCTGGCCCGACTGCTCCTCGCCCAGCAGTTCGCCGGCGCCGCGGATCTCGAGGTCGTGGGTGGCCAGGGTGAAGCCCGCGCCCAGCTCCTCCAGCGAGGCCAGCGCGTCCAGGCGCTTCTCCGCGTCGCCGGTCATCTGCTTGCGGTTGGGCACCACCAGGTAGGCGTAGGCGCGGTGGTGCGAGCGACCGACGCGGCCACGCAGCTGGTGCAGCTGGGCCAGGCCGAAGCGGTCGGCGCGGTTGACGATGATCGTATTGGCCGACGGGATGTCGATGCCGGACTCGATGATCGTCGTGCAGACCAGCACGTTGAAGCGCTGGCGGTGGAAGTCGAGCATCGCCTGCTCGAGCTCCCGCTCCGGCATCTGCCCGTGGGCGATGCGGATGCGCGCCTCCGGCACCAGTTCGGCCAACTCGCGCGCCGTCTTCTCGATGGTGTCGACTTCGTTGTGCAGGAAGTAGACCTGGCCGCCGCGGGCCAGCTCGCGCTGGAAGGCCTCGCGCAGCAGCGCGGCGTCCCAGGGCGTGATGAAGGTCTTGACCGCCAGCCGGTGCGCGGGTGGTGTGCCGATGATCGAGAGCTCGCGCAGGCCCGCCATCGCCATGTTGAGCGTGCGCGGGATCGGCGTGGCGGTGAGGGTGAGCAAGTGGACCTCGGCGCGCAGGGCTTTCAGTGCTTCCTTCTGGCGCACGCCGAAACGCTGCTCCTCGTCCACGATCACCAGGCCCAGGTCCTTGAACTTGACGTCGCCCTGCAGCAGGCGGTGGGTGCCGACGATGACGTCGATCCTGCCTTCCTCGACCTGCACCAGCGCAGCCTTGATCTCCTTGCTGGACTTGAAGCGCGACAGCACCTCGACACGTATTGGCCAATCGGCAAACCGGTCGCGCAGGTTGCGGTAGTGCTGCTCCGCCAGCAGGGTGGTGGGCACGAGGATGGCGACCTGCTTGCCGGCGGTGGCGGCGACGAAGGCCGCCCGCACCGCGACTTCCGTCTTGCCGAAGCCGACGTCGCCGCAGACCACGCGGTCCATCGGAGTCGGTTTGGCGAGATCGGCGATGACGGCCTCGATCGCCGCGGCCTGGTCGGGCGTCTCCTCGAAGGGAAAGGTGGCTGCAAACGGCTCGTACATGGACCGATCCACCTGCAGCGCCGTGCCCTTGCGCGCGTGCCGCCGCGCCTGGATTTCCAGCAGTTCGGCGGCGACGTCGCGGACCTTCTCGGCGGCCTTGCGCTTGGCTTTCTCCCAGGCGTCGCCGCCCAGCGAATGCAGGGGCGCGAACTCGGGCGAGGTGCCGGAGTAGCGCGAGACCAGCTGCAGCTGCGCCACCGGCACGTAGAGTTTGTCGCCCTTGGCGTACTCGATGCACAGGAACTCGCCCGGTACGCCGCCGGTGTCCAGCGCCACCAGGCCCTGGTAACGGCCGACGCCGTGGTCCTCGTGCACGATCGGTGAACCGATGGTGATCTCGCTGAGGTCGCGCAGGATCGCTTCCGGATCGCGCAGCGCCGCCTTCTTGCGGCGGCGGCTCTGGTCGGCGCGCTCGGGGAAGAGCTGGCGTTCGGTGAGCACGGCCAGCGCCGGTTCGGTGAGGGCGAAACCGTCCTCCAGTGGTGCCACCGCGATGGCGAACCGCTCGTTGCCGGCGAGGAAGGCCTGCCATCCGCCGACGGTCGGCGGCTTGAGTCCCGCCGAATCCAGCAGTTCGATCAGCGCCTCGCGGCGACCCGCGGAGTCCGCCGCCAGCAGTACCCTGCCGGGATACGAGCCGAGGAAGGCACGCAGCGCCGCGCCCGATTCCTCGCCCTTGTGCGTCCAGGCGAGCACCGGCGCCGGCTGGTCGCCCATCGTGCGCGCGTCGGCGTGGTCCGGGCCGCAGACTTCGATACGGCGCACCTGGTTGAACTGCCCGCGCAACTCATCGGGTGAAAGGAAGATCTCCCCCGGCGGCAGGATCGGCCGTTCGACGTCGTGCCGGCGTTGCTCGTAGCGGTCGCCGGTCTGCGCCCAGAAGGCCACCGCCGCATCCGAAACGCCTTCGCCCTGCACCAGCAGCACGTTCCCGGGCAGGTGCTCGAACAGGGACGCGGTGCGCTCGAAGAACATCGGCAGGTAGTACTCGATGCCGGCCGGCGTGCCGCCTTCCTTGAGGTCCTGGTAGAGCGGGCAGCGTCGCGGGTCGAAGTCGAAGCGCTCGCTCAGCTTCTCGCGCACGCGTCGCGTGCTGGCCTGGTCGAGCGGGATCTCGCGCGCGGGCAGCAGCTTGACCGAGTCCACCGGGCGGTCGGAGCGCTGGGTCTCGGGGTCGAAGCTGCGCAGGGTGTCGATGACATCGTCGAACAGCTCGATGCGGTAGGGCGTGTCCGAGCCCATCGGGAACAGGTCGAGCAGCGCGCCGCGTACGGCGAAGTCGCCGGGGTCGAGTACCTGCGGCACATTGCGGTAGCCGGCCGATTCCAGCCGCCGCTTCTCGCTGTCGAGGTCGAGTTTCTGGCCCTTGCGCAGGTCGAGCGCATTGCCGGCGATCCACTCCGGCGGCGGCAACCGTTGCATCAGCGAGGACACCGGCACCACCAGTACGCCGCGCGCCACCGAGGGCAGGCGGAACAGCGCGGCCACGCGCTGCGAGACGATGTCCGGGTGTGGGCTGAACAGGTCGTAGGGCAGCGTCTCCCAGTCCGGGAAATGCAGCACCGGCAGGTCGCCGGCCAGCACCCGCAGGTCGTGTTCGAGCGAGGCGGCGCCGTGGGTGTCGCGGGCCACCGCCAGCACCAGGCCCCCGTGGCGGCGCGCGGCTTCGACGATGCCCAGCGCGAGTGCGCTGGGGCTGGCCGGGGAACGCCAGAAGGCGCGCTTTTGTCCCGCCTTGGGCAACGGCGGCGAGGGCAGGTCGGGGCGGGCGCTCATGGGCCGCCCAGTTTAGCAGTCCGCGCGAACCGCGGCCCCCTCGATCAGTGGCGGGTGGCGTCCAGCTGCAGGCTCACGCGTACCAGGCCCGGCGAACCAGGCCGCGACTCGCGATGGAAGCCCAGGTGGCTGGCCAACTCCAGCATCGCCGTGTTGTCCTCGAGCACGTCGCCCCACAACTCGCGCACCCCGTTCTCGTGGCACCACTCCACCAGACGCTGCATCAACAGCCGACCGAGGCCGCGCCCGGTGACGAAATGCGAGACGAGGATGCCGAACTCGGCGCGCGCGGGGTTGCCGGTGTCGCGCGCCAGGCGCCCGACCGCGGCGACCAGCGCATCGCCGGGCGGCAGCGGTTCGGCGGCGACGACCACGAATTCGGACTGGGCATCGGGCTCGGTGAGTTGCCGCAGGTGCGCTTCGTCCAGGGCCTTGAGCAGGTGCAGGAAGCGCCGCCGCACTTCCTCCTCGTTCAGCAGGTGGTAGGAGGCCGCGATCGGCGCGGCGTCGGCGGGCGCGATCGGCCGCACCACGACTTCACGCCCGTCCGAGAGCTGGAAGGCTTCGGTGCGATGGGCGCGGCTCAGGCCAGGGGGGGCGGGGCTGGCGTTCATCCGCGCTAGCCTGCCACAAACCGGGCCGGCCGGCGGGGTGCGCGATGCTAGACTGGGCCAGTAACCCATTCAGACAGCGACCATGGCCGGCAAGGGCGACTCGGTACGGACGATTTTCTTCGCGCTCGGCGCCAACTTCGCGATCTTCGTGGCCAAGTCGATCGCCGCCGCGATCACCGGTTCGGGCGCGATGCTGGCCGAGGCCGTGCACTCGCTGGCCGACTGCGGCAACCAGGGCTTGCTGCTGCTGGGCATGCGCCAGGCCAAGCGGCCGGCCAGTCCGGACTATCCCCTCGGCCACGGCAAGGAAATCTATTTCTGGTCTTTCCTGGTCGCCCTGATGCTCTTCTCGGTCGGCGGCATGTTCTCGCTCTACGAGGGCTGGCACAAACTGCACGAGCCCGCGGCGCTGAAGTCGCCCTGGATCGCGGTGGGGGTGCTGGTGTTCGGCATCGTCGCCGAGGGTGTGTCCATGCGCGCCTGCCTGGTCGAGGTCAACAAGGCGCGCGGCGAGCTGACCTTGTGGCAGTGGTTCAAGCAGAGCCGGCAGGCGGAACTGGTGGTCATCTTCGGCGAGGACCTGGCGGCGCTGCTGGGCCTGGTGTTCGCGCTGGTGGCGGTGCTGGCGACGATGGCGACCGGCAACCCCCTGTACGACGCCATCGGCACCTTGGGCATCGGCGTGCTGCTGATCGTCGTCGCGGTGTTCGTGGCGGTGGCGGTGAAGGGCATGATGATCGGGCAGTCGGTCGATCCGCGACAGCGGCAGGCGATCCGCGAATTCCTGATGGCGCGGCCCGAGGTCGCGCAGATCTTCAGCCTGGTGACCCTGCAGCTGGGCAACGACATCCTGGTGTCCGTGCAGGCGCGCCTGTCCGATCCGGACGCCCCCACCGCCGACAACATCACCCGCATCAACGCGACCGAGGCGGCGCTGCGACGCGCCTTCCCCGACATCCGCTGGTGCTTCTTCGAGCCCGACGACTCGCCCTGACGCCGCCCATGGCCCGCCGCCAACGCCGCTGCCCCTTGCCCTTGCTGCTGACGGTCCTGTTCGGCCTGGCCTGGCTCGCGCCGGCCGT
The DNA here is from genome assembly GCA_966250755.1 of uncultured Gammaproteobacteria bacterium. Lineage (GTDB taxonomy): Bacteria > Pseudomonadota > Gammaproteobacteria > Xanthomonadales > Xanthomonadaceae > Arenimonas. The sequence goes on from CBININ010000008.1 coordinate 7,421, forward strand.
TGCCTGGGACGAGCCGTCTGCGAATCCGGGCGTGCCGCAGCACGCGCTGGAAATCAAGGCGCTGCAATCGCCCGAGAAGGTGCTCGGCGAGTTGCCGCCGCGCATCCGCGAGGCCCGTGCCCGCGGCGACTCGCACGAACTGGCCTTGCTGTTGCTGGCCCAGGCCAATGCCTGCCGGGTGATCGCCGACTGGCCCTGCCAGCGCATCGCCGGCGCCGGCGCGGCCGAGGCGGCCAAGGCCGCCGGCGAGCCGATCCTGCGCGTGCGCGCGCTGATCGCCGAGAGCCGCGCCACCATCGCCATGCAGGACTTCACCCGCGGCGAGCAACTGCTTGGTCAGGCCGAGGTGTTGCTGACCACCACGCCTTCGCCGGAACTGTCGGCCGACGTCTACCTGGCCTACTCCTCGCTGAGCTACTCGCTGGGCAAGCATGCGCTGTCGGGCGAATACGCCCAGCGCGGCCTGAAGGTGCTGCCGCCCGGTCGCGGCGAGCCGATGCGGGCGCGGCTGCTGCGCAACCTCGCGCGTTCGCAGGCGCAGCTTGGGCAATCGGCGGAGGCGGACGCCACGCTGGTGGAGGCGCAGTTGCTGGCCGAGCGCTTCGACGATCCCAAGCTCAGCGCCGAACTGCTGCTGGAGTCCGCACGAATGGCGCGGCTGGCCGGCAATATCGCCGCGCAGGTGAAGGCCGGGGAGAAGGTGCTGTCGCTCGGCAGCCGGCTGAAGAACTCGCAGCTGTGGGGCATGGGCCACGAGGTGTTGGGCCTGGCGGCGCTCGACGCCGGCAACCGCACCGAGGCGCTGGCCCAGCTGGACATGGCCTGGAAGAGTTTCCGCGACCTCGGCCAGAAGCGCGACGAAACCCGCGTCCTGCGCGAACTCGTGCGCCTGTCCATCGAGCAGAGGCGCCCGCGTGCCGAACTCGACGAGATGACCCGGCGCTTCCTCGCCATCGACGACGAGATCGAGAGCAGCGACCGCGCGAAGGCTGCCGACGACTTCGACGCCCGCCTGCAGTACGCGCAGCGCGAGATGGAGGTCCTGCGGCTCAACGACGAAGCGGCGCTGGCGCGCGAGCGCGAGAAGGCGCTGGCCCTGAGCAACCAGCAGACCCGGCGTTTCGGCCTGCTGGTGGCGGTGGTGCTGGTGGTGCTCGCCGTGTTCTACGCTTTGCAGCGGCGCACCAACCAGCGCCTGCGCCGCACCCTGGCCCTGCTGCGCGAGAGCGAGGCGCGCTCGCGCGACCTGCTCGACCTCAGTGCCGGCTTCGTGTTCCTGCACGACCTGCGCGGCCAGCTGCTGCTGGTCAATCCCGCCACCGCGCAGGCCCTCGGCCAACCGGCGGACATGCTGGTGGGTCGCCAGTTGCAGGAGTTCCAGCCGCGCGCCGGACGCCAGGACTTCGCCGATTACCTCGGACGCGTGCAGGCCGGGGGCGAGGACGAGGGCGTGTTCCTGATTCGCTCGGCCGAGGGCGACCACCGCCACTGGCGCTACAGTTCGCGGCTGTCGGCGCCACAGGATGGCCGCGCCTACGTGGTCGGCAATGCCGTCGACGTGACCGACCAGGTCCAGCACACCCAGGCCCTGCACGAACGCAGCCTGCGCGACGCCCTGACCGGTGCCTACAACCGCCGCCACCTCGAAGCGTTCGAGCAGGAGCAGGGCACCCAGCCCTGGGCAGCGATCACCGTGGACCTGGACCACTTCAAGCAGGTCAACGACAGCCAGGGCCACGACCGCGGCGACCAGGTGCTGATCGAGTTCGCGCATTTCCTGTCCACGCGGGTGCGCGAGGCCGATTCGGTGGTGCGCCTGGGCGGCGACGAGTTCCTGGTGCTGCTGGCGGACGCCGACCTCGACACCTTGCGGTCCACCGCGGGTCGCCTGGGCATGGATGCGGCGGCCGCGCCCTGCGCCTTCACCCTGGGCAGCGCGCTGCGCGAGCCCGGCGAGTCGCTGGCGGCCACCATCGCCCGCGCCGACACCGCGATGTACGCCGCCCGCGCCAGCGCGCGCGGCGCGGCCGCTCAGCCCAGGGAATAGTCCACGCGGTTGCCGTCCACGGCGACCTTGCCCAGGCGTTGCAACTCGGCCAGCAGGGCGTCGACCTCGCCGTCGCGCGCCGCCGGCTTGACCAGCAGCGAGGCGACCGTCGAGCGCAGGGTGCGCAGGGTCTTGGGCAGGCCCTTGTCGCGCTTGCGCAGGTTCTGCAACACGAGTTCGAGGCGGGCGGGATCGAAGGCCGGCGCCTTGGCGCGGGCGGGGGCCTTGCGCGCGGACTTGGCTACCGCGGGCTTCGGTGGCGCTGCAGCCGTGCTGTCGGGTGCGGGCTTCGGTGCGGGGGCAGTCGCCCGCGCGGGGGTGGCCGGGGACCTTGGCTGGGTCGAGCCGCGCGCGGCTTTCGCGGCCTTGCGCGCGGGCGCGGACGCCGGCGCCGTGGACGCCTCGGCCTGCGCCTTCAGGTGCGGGATGTCGGTGACCTTGCCCGAGCGCTTGCAATCGATGCCCTGGCCCTTGAGGTAGCGCACCAGCGGGTCGAAGCCGGTGTCGTTGCTGATGATCGAGAAAGCCGCACCGGGATGCTCTGCCGACAGCTTGCCGAGGAAGTAGGCGAGGTGGAAGTCGAGTGCGTTCTTGCCGTTGCCCGCCATCTGCACGTATTCGGCGTCCTCGCCGAAGGCCTGCATGGCCCTGACGAACTCCAGCTCCAGCTTGCCCTGCTGGCTGCCGAGGAAGACCTTGATGCGGAAGCCGCCGCCGCGCAGCAGCCCGAGGTTGCGCGGCTGCACATTCTCGAAGTCCACCAGCACGTAATGCGGCCTCATGCCTCGTCTCCCAGGGAATCGGCGCCGGGCGTCGTGCGCGCCAGCACCGCGGTGACCGCCACGTCGGCGGTGACGTTGCCGATGGTGCGGAAGATGTCGGGGATGGTCTCGACCGCCAGCAGCAGCGGCAGCATGCCCACCGGCACGCCCATCGCCAGGCAGATCGGCGCGATCGAGGCGAAGAAGCTGACCTGGCCGGGCAGGCCGACCGAGGCCACGCTCATCAGCAGCGCGACGAAGGCGCCGATGACGTAGTGCAGCAGGCCGAGCTCCACGCCGAACAGCGAGGCCGAGTACAGCACCACGGCCAGGTTCGCCACCGGGCTGGTGAAGCGGAAGATGGACACCGCCAGTGGCAGCACCAGCGCCGTCACCGGGGCCGGCACGCCGAGCTCGCGGGCGGATTCGACCATCGCCGGCAGCGAGGCGAGCGAACTCTGGGTACTGGTGGCGACCGCTTGCGCCGGCGCCAGCGCGCGGGCGAAGCGCGCCAGCGGGATGCGCCCGGCGAACAGCGCGAACGGATACACCAGCGCGATCAGGAGCACCTGCGCCACCACCAGTAGGGCGAGGTAATGCGCCAACGCGCCCGCCACCGCCACGCCGACGCGGGCGCCGACCACGTAGGCGAGCGCGAACACGCCGATCGGCGCCAGCAGGATCACCCAGTCGATGATCACCAGCATCGCGTCGACCACGGCCTGGAAGAAATCGACCAGCAGCCGCACTTGTGCAGCCACCAGCCGGGTGATCGCGAACCCGAAGATGAGTGCGAACAGCACCAGCGGCAACATGTCGCCGTTGGCGGCCGCCTGCACCGGATTGGTCGGCAGCAGCGCCCCCAGCCATTCCGACATCGGCGGCACCGGCGGCACCACCGTGGTGGACGAGGCGACCGCCGCGCGCAGGGCCTCGCCCGCGGCGGGCGGGATCGGCCAGATCGCCAGGAAGCCCTGCACGACCAGTTCGCCGAAGAAGGCGGCGGCCAGCAGCACACCGCCGAACACCCCCAGCGAGCGCGCCGCCAGCCCGCCGGCCGAGGCCGTCGCCGCGGTGGAGGCGATGCCGGTGACCAGCAGGCCGAACACCAGCGGGATGATGGTCATCCGCAGCGCGTCCAGCCACACGTTGCCGACGGGTTCCACGACGGCGATGGACGTGGGCAGCCAGGCCGGGCCGGCGCCGGCCAGCAGTACGCCCACGGCGAGGCCGAGCAGCAAGGCCAGCAGGATCCGGGTGGAGGAGTTCATGCGCATCAGGTCGTCGCCTCGCGTTTGAGCCATTCCAGGCGCGAACTCGCGCCATCCTCGCCCATCAGCTTGGCCAGTTCGGGCAGGGCCTGGGCGAGGGCGATGTCGAGCTTCCACGGCGGGTTGAGCAGCAGCATGCCGCTGCCGTTGAGCCGCAGCGGTGAATCGTCCGGGCGCACCAGCACCTCGGCCACCAGCGAAGACTTCACCGGCAGCGAGGCGGCCTTGCGCAGGAAGGGCAGCAGGGTGCGGCGCTGCTTGATCGGATACCAGACCGCGAACATGCCGGTCGGCCAGCGCTCGAGCCCGTCCCGCAGGGCTTGCAGGATGCGCGGGTACTCCTCGTCCTGCGCCTCGTAGGGCGGGTCGATCAGCACGAGGCCGCGGCGCTCCTGCGGCGGCAGCAAGGCCTTGACCGCGCCGTAGCCGTCGCGGGCCATCACCTGCACACGCGCGTCGCGATCGAAGAGGTGGCCGAGCGCGCGGGCCTCGTCGGGCTGCAGCTCGCAGGCGACCAGCCGGTCCTGCGGGCGCATGGCCTGCGCCGCCAGCAGCGGCGACCCCGGGTAGTTGACCAGCGCGCCGACCGGATTGTCGGCCTGCACGCGCTTGAGGTAGTGCTGCACCAGCGGCGGCAACCCGCGCAGCACGAACAGCCGGAAGATCCCGCCCAGCGCCTCGCCGGTGCGGTCGGACTGCTCGCCCTGCAGCAGGTACTGGCCGCGCCCGGCGTGGGTGTCGAGCACGAAGTAGGGTGCCTCCTTGCGGTTCAGGGCCTCGAGCAGGCCGAGCAGGACCACGTGCTTGAGCACGTCGGCGTGGTTGCCCGCATGGAAGCCGTGACGGTAGTTCATGCGCCGAGGATATAGTGCGCACCGGGGCTTGCCCACCTTGGCGGCCCCTGCCGGAGGCAGGGAAGGATCAACATGGCACGCGTTCTGCTGGTCGAGGACGAGGTGGCGATCGCCGATGCGGTGCTGTACGCGCTGCGCGCCGAGGGCTTGCAGGTCGAGCACAGCCTGCTCGGCGCGCCGGCGCTGGAGCGCCTGCGACGCGAGCGCTTCGACGTGGTCGTGCTCGACGTCGGCCTGCCCGACCTCGACGGGTTCGCGCTGTGCCGGCAGCTGCGCGGGTTCTCGCAGGTGCCGGTGATCTTCCTGAGCGCCCGCGACGCCGAGGTGGATCGCGTCGTCGGCCTGGAACTGGGCGCCGACGACTACGTCACCAAGCCGTTCTCGCCGCGCGAGCTGGTGGCGCGGGTGCGCGCCCGCCTGCGCCGCGCGGACTCGGCCGCCGCGCCCGCCCAGGCAGTTCGCGAGCACGGCGAATTCGCCCACGACGCCGCCGGCCAGCGCATCCGCTTCCGCGGCCAGTGGCTGGCGCTGACGCGCTACGAATACCTGCTGCTGGCATCGCTCCTCGCGCGCCCCGGCGCGATCCTGAGCCGCGAGCGCCTGATGGATGAGGTTTGGGCCGACGCGCCCGACACCGTCGACCGAACCGTCGACACCCACGTGAAGACCCTGCGCGCCAAGCTGCGCCAGGTCGCGCCCGAGGCCGATCCGATCCGCACCCACCGCGGCCTGGGCTACAGTCTGGAGGCCGCGGGGTGAGGATCGGTCTGCGGATCTTCCTGGGCTACTTCCTGATCGTCGGCCTGGCCGGCTTCTTCGTGATGCGGGTGTTCGTCGACCAGGTGAAGCCGGGCGTCCGCCAGGCGATGGAGGACACCCTGGTGGACACGGCCAGCGCGCTGGCGGCGCTGGCCACCCACGACCTGCGCACCGGGCGGATGGCGGACGGGGAATTCGCGCGGGGCGTGGCGCGCCTGCGGGAGAGCGCGGTGGACGCGCGCATCTGGGGCGTGTCCAAGCGCGCCTTCGACTACCGCGTGTACGTGACCGACGCGCGCGGCATCGTCGTCTTCGACTCGTCCGGCCGGGACGTCGGCAAGGACTATTCGCGCTGGAACGACGTCTACCTGACCTTGCGGGGCCGCTACGGCGCGCGCAGCACCCGCGAGGACCCCAACGACGACGGCAGCAGCGTGATGCACGTGGCCGCGCCGATCCGCGACGCAGGCGGGCGGATCATCGGCGCGCTGACGGTGGCCAAGCCCAATCGCAGCATGGAGCCCTTCATCGCCGCCAGCCAGCGCGCGATCCTGCGCCAGGGCGGGCTGCTGCTCGGACTGTCCTTCCTGGTGGGCGTGCTGGTGACCTGGTGGCTGTCGCGTTCGCTCGGCAGCCTCGGTCGCTACGCGCGCGCGGTCACCGCCGGCGAGAAGGTGGCGCCGCCGGACCTGGGCCACAACGAGATCGGCGAACTCGGCCGCGCGCTGGCGACGATGCGCGAGCGGCTCGACGGCAAGCAATACGTCGAGAACTACGTGCAGACCCTGGCGCACGAGATGAAGAGCCCGTTGGCGGCGATCCGCGGCGCCTCGGAGATCCTCGGACAGGACCCGCCCGAGGAGGACCGCCTGCGCTTCCTCTCCAACCTCGAATCGCAGTCGCAGCGCCTTTCGAACATGATCGATCGCATGCTGGCGCTGGCGGCGGTGGAGTCGCGGCAGCGGCTGGCGGAGGTGGAATCGCTCGACCTGGCCGCGCTGGCGCGCGAGGCCGTGCTGGCCGCCGAGCCGCGCCTGCGCGCGCGCGGGCTGCAGGTCCGCTTCGAATCCCTGCCCGAACGCGCGCCCTTGCGCGGCGACCGCTTCCTGCTGGCGCAGGCGATCGGCAACCTGCTCGACAATGCCATCGGCTTCTCGCCGGAGGCCGGCACCATCCACCTGGGCATCGAGCGCGAGGACGCCGCCTGGCGCCTGCGCATCCGCGACGAAGGCGCCGGCATCCCCGACTTCGCGCAGGAGCGCATCTTCGAGCGCTTCTATTCGCTGCCGCGGCCGGATGGCGCGCGTAGCAGCGGCATCGGCCTGAATTTCGTCCGCGAGGCGGCCGCGCTGCACGGCGGCGAGGTGCGGGTGGGCAACGCAACGCCGGTCGGCGCGGAAGCCTCGCTGCGCCTGCCCGCCGACGACTGAACGGTACTTCACGCCCGCCACACGCGCAGCCCATCCGCGCCACAGGCACGGACGGGATGCTGCGACCAGCGCCGGCCTTTCGCCCGGCGGGAGCGCCGCCATGTCCTCGCCGATACCCCCTCCGTCGCCCGCGACCGCGCGCGGCGGATCCTTCCGCCTGCTGGCCAAGGCCGCGCTGGTCGGCTTCCTGATGCTGCTGTTGCTGATCCCGCTGGGGATGATCGAAGGCACGGTTCGCGAGCGCCAGGCCTACCGCGCGCAGGCGGTGGCCGCGGTGGGCGAGAGTTTCGCCGGGCCGCAATGGCTGGCCGGGCCCGTGCTCACTCTCCAGGTGGTGGACGAGACCGACGTGGTGCGAGAGGGCCCGCGTGGGGAGACGATCAGCACGGTGGAACGGACGCCGCGACGGCTGCAGTGGTTTCCCGCGGATCTTGGCGTCACGGGCAGCCTCAGTCCTTCGGTGCGCCGCCGCGGCCTGCACGAGGTGCGCGTGTACGAGTTCCAGTCCGACCTGCGGGCGCGCTTCGACGTGCGTATCCCGGAAGCGCCCGCAAACGTGCGGCGCACGTACGGCGCGCTCACCCTGGGCGTGGCGGTGGCCGACGTGCGCGGGCTGGTGGGCACGCCGACCTTGCTGGTCGACGGCCGCCGCATCGCCCTCGCGCAGGGCGCGGGCGGCGACAGGCCAGGTGTGCACGGCGTGCTTGCACCGGTGGCGCCGGGCCAACGGCTGGCCTTCGAGGCACGCTTCGGCGCCGTGCTCGGCGGCACCGAATCGCTGTCCATCGCGCCGCTCGGCGACGCCAACCGCATCCGGCTCGCCTCGGCCTGGCCGCATCCGCAGTTCGCGGGCAAGTTCCTCCCGCGCACCCGCAGCATCGGCGCCGACGGCTTCCGTGCCGCATGGGAGCTCAGCGCGCTGGCGGCCGGGTCGCAGGCGCAGTTCGCGGCCGGCAAGGACATCGACATGCTCACGGTGTCGCTGGTGGACCCGGTCAACGTCTATTCGCAGGCCGATCGCGCCACCAAGTACGCGATCCTGTTCGTGCTGCTGACCTTCGTCGGCTTCTTCATGCTCGAGCAGCTCAAGGCCTTGCGCATCCACCCGATCCAGTACGCGCTGGTCGGGCTGGCGCTGGCGATCTTCTTCCTGCTGCTGCTCGGCCTGTCGGAGCACATCGCCTTCGGCTGGGCCTACCTGGCCTCGGCGATCGCCTGCGTCGGCCTGCTGGGCGTGTACACCGGTGCGATCCTGGGTGGCGCGCGGCGCGGCCTGGGCTTCGCCGGCGCGCTCGGCCTGCTGTACGCCGCGCTGTACGGGCTGCTGGTGTCGGAGGACAACGCGCTGGTGCTGGGCGCGCTGATGCTGTTCGCCATCCTCGCCACGCTGATGCTGGTGACCCGCAAGGTGGATTGGTATGCGCAGGGGGCCGCGCCCGGCGTGCCCTGATCAGGCCGCCGGCATCCAGTGGAAGGACGAGACGGCAAGTACGGCGCCGATGGCCGCCGCGGCGAGCACGTCGCTCGGGTAGTGCACGCCCAGCACCACCCGCGACACCGCGATCGCCGCGGCGAAGGGCAGCAGCACCGGCGCCAGTGCGGGATACCAGGCCAGCGCGACCAGGCTGAAGCTGGTCGCGTGCAGCGTGTGGCCCGACGGGAAGCTGTACTCGTCCAGCGGCGCCACCCAGGCCCGAATGCGGGCGTCGCTGGCGCAGGGCCGCGGCCGCCGGGTCCAGTGCTTGAGCGAGCGGTAGAGCAGGGCGGCGACGAGGCCCACGCCGGCCATGTGCAGCGCGGCCTGCAGGCCGCGCTCGCCGCCGAACAGTGCGAAGGCCGCCATCAGCGCGTACCAGGCGACGCCGTCGCCGAGCCGGCTGGCGACCCCGAATACCGCGCGCACCGCCAGCCGCCCGCCCCAGCGGTTGGCGTGCAGGCAGAACGCCTGTTCGCGATCGCTCCAGCGGGCGGGCAGGCCGCTCATGCGGCCAGGTTTTCCCGGCAGATCTCGGCCAGGCAGCGCGCGAAATCGCGGGCGACCGCATCCGGGTGCAGGTGGCGCACGGCAGCTCGCGCCGCTTCGCCGCGCACGTACAGCGAGTCGCAGGAGGCCAGCGCCGCGGCGGAGCGCACGAATCCATCGGCGTCGCCCGGCGCCACCAGGGCGCCGTGGCGGTCGTCGGCCAGGTGCTCGCGCGCCGCGCCGTAGTCGAAGGCGACCGTCGGCAGGCCCGAGGCCATGGCCTCCAGCGTGACATTGCCGAAAGTCTCCGACAGGCTGGGGAACAGGAACAGGTCGGCGCTGGCGTAGTGCCGCGACAGCGCGTCGCCGCGTTGCGTTCCCGCGAACACGATGTCGCGATTGGCCGCCTGCAGGGCCGCGCGCAACGGGCCGTCGCCGACCATCACCAGGCGCGCGCGCGGATGCGCGACCTTGATGGCGCGGAAGGCGCGGATCGCCAGTTCGAGGTTCTTCTCCACCGCCAGCCGGCCGACGCACAGCACCGCCAGTTCGTCGTCGCCCAGGCCCCATTGCGCGCGCAGGGCCACGTCGCGCCAGCCCGGATGGAACTGCCGCGTGTCCACCGCCCGCGCCAGCCGCTGCACGCGGGCGAAGCCGAGGTCGCGCAGCTGCTGCTGCAGCTCCGCGGTCGGCACCAGCGTCACGTCGCCGCGATTGTGGAAGCGTCGCAGCCAGCCGAACACCCAGGGCGCAAGGAAGGCCGCGCCGTAGCGGCCGACGTAATCGTCGAATCGGGTGTGGAAGCCGGTGGCCGCCGGGATGCCCAGCCGGTTCGCCGCCCGCAACGCCGACCAGCCCAGCGGGCCCTCGGTGGCGACGTAGATGGCGTCGGGCCGCTGCGCGCGCCAGCGCGTCTCCAGCCGGCGCCCCGCGGGCAGGCCGAAACGCAGTCCCGGGTAGCGCGGCAGGGGGGCGCCGGCGATCGTCAGCACTTCCTCGTGCCGGGCGAGGCCGTCGGCCTCGTGTTCGGTGCGCACCAGCGCGACCTTGTGGCCGAGCGCGCGCAGGCCGGTTTCCAGGGATTGCACCGTCAGCGCCACGCCGTTGACGTCCGGCGGGTAGGTTTCGGTGACCAGTTCGACATGCAGGTAGGGTTTCATGCGTGCAGCGTGGCGCGCGCGCATGGTGGAACGGTGACGGCGCGGTGACGCTTCGGTGACGCGAGCTTTCGGTTCAGTCCGGCAGGATCTCGAACGGCTTGCCGCGGTCCTGCAGGTACTCCTGCTCGGTGGCGAGGTCGGCCTGGGTCAGCGGATGCGCGGCCAGCCAGCCGGGAGCGAAGCCGATGCGCATCGTCGAGCCGTCCACCGCCAGCGAGGCGACAGGGATCTCGCGCGGGTCGTGGCTGCGGTGCAGCAGCACGGACAGGCGCAGCAGTCGCGCGCAACGCAGCGCCGAGGAGGCCAGGCGCTCGGGCAGCCCGTCCATGCTCGCCAGGTGCAGCCCGCGGCGCTGGTTGCGCACCAGGGCGGCGAGGAACTGCTGTTCGGTGCGCGAGAAGCCGGCGATGTCCGAGTTCTCCAGCACGTAGGCGCCGTGCTGGTGATACTGCGAGTGCGCGATCGCCAGCCCGACCTCGTGCACGCGCGCGGCCCAGGCCAGCAGGCGGCGGTCGTCCTCGTCGAGCTGCCAGCCCGTGGCGACGCGGTCGAACAGGTCGAGCGCGGTGGCCTCCACGCGTTCGGCCTGCTCGCGGTCGACGTCGTAGCGCTCGGCCAGGGCGCGGATGGAGTCGTCGCGGGGATCGCGCTCGGTGCCGCGGCCCAGGATGTCGTGCAGCACCCCCTCGCGCAGGGCGTCGTCGCTGACGATCATGCGGCGGAGCTCGAGTTCGAGGAAGGCCGCGTCCAGCACCAGCAGTCCGCCGGCGATGATCGGGCGGCGGTCGGCCGACAGGCCCGGCAGGCGGATGTCGGCGATGCGGTCGAAGCCGAGCAGGCGGTCGCGGATCGCCGCCAGCGCCTCGGCGGTGACCGCGCCCCTGGCGAGCTTGAGTTCCTCCGCCACCTCGGCAATGGCCTTGATCGTGCCCGAGGAGCCGATCACCTCCTGCCAGCCGAGGTTGCGGTAGGCCGAGGCGAACTGCTGGAACTCGGCGGTGATCTCGGTCCGCGCCGCTTCCCAGCGCGAGCGGGAGAGCTTGCCGTCGGCGAAGAAGCGGCGGGTGGTGGCGATGGCGCCCATTTGCAGGCTTTCGCGCTCCAGCGGCAGGAAGCCGGCGCCGACGATGAACTCGGTCGAGCCGCCGCCGATGTCGATCACCAGCCGCTGCTTGCCGCGCGGCGGGTTGCCGTGGGCGACGCCGAGGTAGATCAGGCGCGCTTCCTCGCGTCCCGATACGACCTCGATCTCGTGGCCGAGCGCGGCCTCGGCCGGCATCAGGAAGTTCTGCGGCGTGCGCAGCTGGCGCACGGTATTGGTGGCGATGGCGCGCACGCGGCCGCGCGGCACCGCGGCCAGGCGCTGGCCGAAGCGCTCCAGGCAGTCGTGCGCGCGCAGCAGCGCCTCTTCCGACAATCCGCCGTGGCCATCGAGCCCTTCGGCCAGGCGCACGTGTTCCTTGATGCGATCGACGATGCGCAGCTGGCCGAGCACGGTCTTGGCCACCACCATGTGGAAGCTGTTGGAGCCCAGGTCCACCGCGGCCAGCAGTTCGCCGTCGCCGAGCGCGTGGTTGGCGGGCGTGGCGGCGTCCGGGGCTTCGCCGGTCATCGCGCGTACCTCGCCATCAGCGCGCCCTGGGCGGAGTAGGGCGGCTCGTCGCCGGGCTCGACCCGGGTGTAGCTGCCGTCGGCATGCAAGGCCCAGGCTTGCTGGTTGTCGCGCAGGTAGTTGGCGAGTTCCTCGTCGAATACCCGCGCCGCCAGCTCCGGATCCAGGATCGGGAAGCAGGTCTCGACCCGGCGCAGCAGGTTGCGCTCCATCCAGTCGGCGCTCGAGCAAAAGATCTCCGGCGTGCCGCCGTTGCCGAACCAGTACACCCGGCTGTGCTCGAGGAAGCGGCCGACCACCGAGCGCACGCTGATGTTGTCCGACAGGCCGGCCACGCCGGGACGCAGGCAGCAGGCGCCGCGCACGATCAGCTCGACCCGCACGCCCGCCCGCGAGGCCTCGTACAGTGCCTTGATCACCCCCGACTCGTTGAGCGCATTCATCTTGGCGATGATGTGGCCGCCCTTGCCTGCGCGTGCCAGCTTCGCCTCCCGCTCGATGCGTGCGAGCAGGCCCGCGTGCAGGGTGAAGGGCGAGGCCATCAGGCGCTTGAGCTTGACGGTCGGCGCGATGCCCGACAGCTGCTGGAACAGTCCGTGCACGTCCGCGCAGATTTCCGCGTTCGACGTCATCAGGCCGATGTCGGTGTACAGGCGCGCGGTGCCGGCGTGGTAGTTGCCGGTCGACAGGTGCGCGTAGCGGCGCAGCAAGGGGCCCTCGCGCCGCACGACAAGCATCATCTTGGCGTGGGTCTTGTGGCCGACCACACCGTACATCACCTGCACGCCGGCTTCCTGCAGGCGATCGGCGAGGTTGAGGTTGGCCTCCTCGTCGAAACGCGCGCGCAGCTCGACCACCACCGTCACGTCCTTGCCGTTGCGGGCGGCGGCGATCAGGTGCTCGA
>CBININ010000009.1:0-19886 GCA_966250755.1 uncultured Gammaproteobacteria bacterium
CGCGCTTCCAGGCCATGTCGGTGATGTGCAGCAGGCCGTCGATGCCGCCCAGGTCCACGAACGCGCCGTAGTCGGTGAGGTTCTTGACCACGCCGGTGACGATCGCGCCTTCCTGCAGGCGCTCGAGCATCTGCTCGCGCTCGACCGAGTTCTCGGACTCGACGACGGCGCGGCGCGAGACGACCACGTTGTTGCGCTTGCGGTCCAGCTTGATGATCTTGAACTCGAGTTCCTTGCCCTCGAGGTAGCCCGGGTCGCGCACGGGGCGCACGTCCACCAGGGAGCCGGGCAGGAAGGCGCGGACGTCGCGGATGTCGACGGTGAAGCCGCCCTTGACCTTGCCGCTGATGCGGCCGGTGACGATCTCGCCGGCCTCCATCGAGGTCTCCAGCTCGTCCCACACCATGGCGCGCTTGGCCTTCTCGCGCGAGAGCACGGTCTCGCCGAAGCCGTTCTCCAGGGATTCCAGCGCCACCTTGACGGTGTCGCCGACCTTGACTTCCAGCTCGCCCTGCTCGTTACGGAACTGCTCGATCGGCACCACGCCCTCGGACTTCAGGCCGGCGTTGATCACCACCACGTCGGGGCGGATCTCGACCACGAGGCCGCTGACGATTGCACCCGGCTTCAGCTTGACGAGGGCAATCTGGCTCTGTTCGAACAGTTCTGCGAATGATTCGGTCATTGTTGTTTCTCGGTTGAACATACGGGCTGCGGCATCAGCTTGTGGCGTGCCGGGCCCACCTGTCGTGCGCTCGCGCGCGTTGGATTACCCGGGTCGCCCCGGGGCGGATCTGCCGATGGAAAGCGCCCCCGATGCGGGAGCGGACGAAGGACGCTGGGCTAGCGTGGCTGCAGTGAAGCAGGCAGCACCGCGAGTACAGTCTCGACCACCTGGGTGATCGGCATGCCGGTGGAATCCACGATCACCGCGTCGTCGGCGGGTCTCAGGGGTGCCACGGCACGTCCGGCATCGCGCTCGTCCCGAGCGGCGATTTCGTGCAGCAGACTGTCGAGATTAACGGAAACCCCTTTGTCTTTCAACTGCTTATAGCGCCTTTTTGCCCTTTCGGCTGCGCTGGCGGTCAAGTAGACCTTGTACGGGGCGTCCGGGAAGATGACCGTGCCCATGTCGCGGCCGTCCGCCACCAGGCCAGGCGGGCGCCGAAAGCGCAGCTGCAGGTCCACCAGCGCCGCCCGCACCTGCGGGTGGGCGGCGATTGCCGAGGCCGCCGCCCCGGCGGTTTCGGTGCGCAGGGCGCGGGTGGCGTCCTTGCCGTTCACCACCACGTGCGGCTCGCCGTGGCCGTCGGATTCGAAGCGGATCTCGGTGCGGGCGGCGCAGGCGGCGATCGCGTCGCCGTCGCTGAGGTCCAGGCCTTCCCAGGCGGCGGCCTGGCCGACCGCGCGGTAGATCGCCCCCGAATCGAGGTAGTTCCAGCCCAGCCGCTCGGCGACCAGGCGGCTGATGGTGCCCTTGCCCGAGCCCGACGGGCCATCGATGGTCAATACGGGCGCAAGTCGGGTCATGTCGGGATTCTAGCCAATCACGAGCGCTTCCTGCGTCGATCAGGCGACAGCCAGCCCGAACCCGGCAGTCGTGGCGAGCGTGGCAAAACCCGGGAAGGAAGTCTCCACATTGGCGCAATCGGCGATCCGCACCGGCGAATCGGCGCACTGCGCCGCCACCGCCATCGCCATGGCGATGCGATGGTCGCCATGCGTGTCCACCGTGCCACCGGCCAGCCTCCCGCCGTGCACGACCGCCCAGTCCGAACCGCTCTCCACGGCGATGCCGAGTGCGCCCAAGGCCTCGGCCATGGCCGCGAGGCGATCGGACTCCTTCACCCGCAGTTCGCCGATGCCCTCGAAGCGGCTGGGCCCGCGGGCCAGGGCCGCGGCCACAAACAGCGCGGGGTACTCGTCGATCATGTCCGGCGCGATCCGCGCCGGCACCTCGGCGCCGCGCAGCGCGGCATGCCGCACCCGCAGGTCCGCGATCGGTTCGCCGCCCTCCTCGCCTCGCTGCAGCACTTCGATGTCTCCGCCCATGGCGCGCAAGGCTTCGAGCAGGCCGGTGCGCCGCGGATTCATGCCGACTGCCTCGAGCACGAGGTCCGAACCCGGCACCACGCTCGCCGCCACCAGGAAGAACGCCGCCGAAGAAAAATCCGCGGGAACCCGGACCGTGCTGGCGCGCAGCCGGTGGCCGCCGCTCAGGCGCGCGAAGCCTGGCTCGAATTCGACCGGCCAGCCGAAGGCGGCCAGCATCCGCTCGGTGTAGTCCCGGGTCGGCACGGGTTCCCGCACGACGGTCTCTCCCCGGGCATAAAGGCCGGCCAGCAGGATCGCGGACTTCACCTGTGCGCTCGCAACGTTGCATGTGTAATCAATGGCTTGGAGGCCATTGTTCACGTGGATTGTGATCGGAGGCACGCCGCCCTCCCCAGTCTCGAGCGCAGCGCCCATCTGCCGGAGCGGCGTGACGACGCGGCCCATCGGCCGCCTCGACAGGGAAGCGTCGCCGACGAGGCGGCAGCCGAAGGCCTGCCCCGCCAGCAGCCCGGCGAGCAGGCGCATGCCGGTGCCGGCGTTGCCGCAATCCAGGTCGCCGCCCGGTGCCCGCAAGCCGTGGAGCCCGACGCCATGCACGCGGCGCTGGCCCGGCGCCGGCGCCTCGATGCGCACGCCCAGTTGCTGCAGGATTCGCGCCGTCGCCAGTGTGTCCTCGCCCTCCAGGAAGCCGTCGAGGGTGCTGGTGCCCTCGGCGATCGCGGCCAGCATCAAGGCCCGATGCGACACCGACTTGTCGCCAGGAACGCGGAAGCGGCCGCGCAACGGGGCACCAGGCCGGGCAATCCAGTCCAGGCTCATGCCAGGCTCTCGCCAAGCGCATCGAGGAGCGCCTGGTTCTCAGCGCGCAGGCCGACCGTCAGGCGCAGGCACTGGGGCAGGCCGTAGCCCGCCATCGGCCTGGGCACGACGCCACGCGCGACCAGCGCGGCCTCGATCGGCGCCGCGGTGCGGCCGAAATCCACCAGCAGGAAATTGGTCTGGCTCGGCCCCACCGGCAGGTCGCGTCTGCGCAGCCGTTCCGCCAGCCAGTCGCGTTCGGCGGCATTGGCTTCGCGCACCGTCCGCAGGTGTTCCGGATCCCCGAGCGCGGCCGCCGCGGCAGCCAGTCCGGGCACCGAGACGTTGAAGCTCTCGCGGACACGTTCGAGCACCGCCACCAGCGCGGGATGCGCGCAGGCGTAACCCACCCGCAGGCCCGCCAGGCCATGCGCCTTCGAGAACGTGCGCGTGACCACGAGGTTCGGGAAGCGCGGCAACAGCGTGATCGCCGAGACCAGCGCCGGATCGGTGACGTATTCCAGGTAGGCCTCGTCCACCACCACCAGGACGTCGGGAGGCAGCGTCGCCAGGAAAGCGGCCAGCGCCTGCGTGCCGAACCAGGTGGCGGTGGGATTGTTGGGATTGGCGAGGTAGACCAGCGCGGTGTCGTCCGCACGGGCCGCGCGCAGTGCGTCGAGGTCGTGACCGCGGGGCATCGCCGCCGTCGGCGGCAACGCGGCGGCGCGATCCAGTCGCGCGCCCGCCGCCTGCGCCGCCAGCGCGTAGACCGCGAATCCGTATTCCGAGGCCAGCACCGCCCGCCCCGGGCCGGCGAACACCTGCGCCATCATCATCAGCAACTCGTGGGAGCCGTTGCCCAGCATCAAGGCGCCGGCTTCGAGGCCGTGGAGCGCCGACAGCGCGCGCTTGAGGTCCCCGCCCAGCGGGTCGGGGTATCGGTGCAGTTCGCCGAGGCAGGCGCTGAAGGCTTCGCGCGCCCGCGCGCTCGGCCCCAGCGCATTCTCGTTGGAGCCCAGTTCCGCCAGCGGGCCGCGCGTCCAGGCCCGGCGCAGCGCGACGATGTCCAGGCCCGGGTCGTAGGCGCGCAGCCCGCGGATGCCCGGCGCCGCCATCGCGACGAAATCCGGCACGGGCCTGCCCTCGCCTCGCGTCAAAGCAGGGCCACCGGATAGGACCCGAGCACGCGCACGTCGGCGGCGAAATCGCCCAGTTCGGAAAGCGCGCGCTTCATCGGTTCGTCGTGGACGTGGCCCTCGACGTCGATGAAGAAGGCGTACTGCCAGCGGCCGGTGTGCGAGGGCCGCGACTCGATGCGGTTCATGCTGATGCCGTGCCGCGCGAACGGACTGAGCACCTGGTACAGCGCGCCCGGCTGGTCGCGCACGAATACCAGCAGGGACGTGCGGTCATGGCCCGACGGGTTGAACAACTCCCGGCCGAGGACGAGGAAGCGCGTGGTGTTGTCGGCGCGGTCCTCGATCGGGCCGGCCACCACCTTCAGGCCGTAGACGTGGCCCGCCGACTCGCCCGCGATGGCGGCGGCATCGTCGGCCAGCCGGGCGCGTCGCGCCGCCTCGGCATTGCTGGCGACCGCGATCTTCTCCGCCTTCGGCAGGTGCTGGCGCAGCCAGGCCTTGCATTGCGCCAGCGACATCGCGTGCGAGACCACGCGCTCGATGTCCTCGATCCGGCCGGTGCGCGAAAGCAGGTACTGGTGCACGTGCAGTTCGACCTCGCCGCAGATCCTCAGCGACGAGGTCAGGAACATGTCGAGCGTGGACTGGATGGTGCCTTGCCCCGAGTTCTCCACCGGCACCACGCCGAAGTCGGCGTGCCCGGCCTCCACTTCCTCGAACACTTCCTCGATGCTGCCCAGCGGCAGCCCGCGCGCCGAATGGCCGAAGTGCTTGAGCAGGGCCTGCTGCGAGAAGGTGCCCTCGGGGCCGAGGAAGCCGACCTTGAGCGGCTCCTGTTGCGCCAGGCAGGCCGACATGATTTCCCGGAACAGGCGCAGCAGCACTTCGTCGGCGAGCGGGCCGTCGTTGCGGTCGAGGACCTGCCGCAGCACCTGCGCCTCGCGCTCGGGCCGGTAGTAATCCACGGCCGCCTTCAGCGGGCCCTTGGCGGTGCCGACGCGGCGGGCCCAACCCGCGCGCTCGGCGATCAGCGCCTGGATCTGGCGATCGATGCCGTCGATGCGCTCGCGCGCCTGCGCCAAAGCAGGAGATGGCGCCGTGGCCGCCGACATCGGTGCCACGGCCTTCGCGGCCGCCTTCGACGTGGCGCCCCGCTTGGATTTCGCCGTTGGCCGGGCAGCGGATTTCGCCGGCGGTCGCCGGCCATGCGTGGCCACGGCTCAGCCCTGGCGCCGCTGGAAATCGGCCATGTAGGCCACCAGGGCCTCGACCGCCTCGAAGGGCACCGCGTTGTAGATGGAGGCGCGCATGCCGCCCAGGGCCCGATGACCCTTGAGCCCGAGCAACCCGGCCTCCTCCGCCCCTTTAAGGAAGGGCTTGTCCAGCGCCGGATCCGGCAGCACGAAGGGCACGTTCATGCGCGAGCGGCAGTCGGCCTCGACGAAGTTGCGGTAGAAGCCGCCCGACCCGTCGATTGCCGCGTACAGGTGCGAGGCCTTGCGCGCGTTGGCCTCGCCGATGGCCGCGACGCCGCCCTGCGCGGCGATCCACTTCAGGACCAGCCCGACCACGTACCAGGCAAAGGTCGGCGGCGTGTTGAACATCGAGTCGTTGGACGCCTGGTTGGCGAGGTCGAAGATCGGCGGCAACGCGCGTCCATGGCGACCCAGCAGGTCCTTGCGCACGATCGCCAGGGTCAGGCCGGCCGGGCCGAGGTTCTTCTGCGCGCCGCCGTAGATCACGCCAAAGCGCGACACGTCCACCGGGCGCGACAGCAGGCTCGAGGAGAAGTCGGCGACCAGCGGCACGCCGCCGACCTCGGGGATGTCGTGGATCTCGACGCCGTGGATGGTCTCGTTGGGCGTGTAGTGCACATAGGCCGCGGCCGCGTCGAGCTGCCACTCGCTGCGCGGCGTCAGCCCGCGATAGCCGCCCGACTTGCTGCTGGCGGCGACGCGTGCCTGCAGCGAGGGCTTGGCGTTCTCCAGGGCTTTCTCGCCCCAGTGGCCGGTCAGCACGTAGTCGGCGACGGCCTCGGGGCCGGCGAGGTTGAGCGGCAGCAACGCCGCCAGCGTGGTCGCGCCGCCCTGCAGGAACAGCACGTGGTAGTCATCCGGCACGCCCATCAGCGCGCGCAGGTCGCGCTCGGCCTCCGCCGCGCAATCGATGAAGGCCTGGCCGCGGTGGCTGACTTCCATCACCGACGCGCGCTCGCCCTTCCATTCGAGCAGTTCCTGCTGGACCTGTTCCAGCACGGCGGCGGGCAGCGCGGCGGGGCCGGCGCTGAAATTGAAGGCACGGGACATCGTGGGGAACCTCGCGGGGCTGGAGACAGGCTAGCACGCGTCCCGATGGCGCCGGAACGTCCCGCCGAGTGTGGCGGGACGGGCCTAGAGCCGGCGCTCGAATTCCTCGGCCGGCATCGGCCGGGCGAACAACATGCCCTGGCCGAACTCGCAGCCGAGCTCGAGCAGCATCTCGCGCTGCTCGTCCGTTTCGATGCCCTCGGCGGTCAGCAGCAGCCCCAGGTCCTTGGCGAAGCCGATGATGGTGCGCACGATCGCGCGGTGGCGCGGGTTGATGGTCACGTCGCGCACGAAGCTCTGGTCCACCTTCAGCGCGTCGAAGGACGAGGCGGCGAAGGCCTCCAGCGACGAGTAGCCCGTGCCGAAGTCGTCGATCGCCAACCCCACGCCGAGGGCCTTGAGTGCCTGCAGCTGCTCGCGGGCGTGGTTGCTGCCGGAGCGGAACACGCTCTCGGTGACCTCCAGCCGCAGGCTGCTGGGCGGCAGCCGGTAGGTCTGCAGCAGGTGGAAAACCTCCTCGGTCAGTTCCGGCGAGCCCATCTGCCGCTCGTCCACGTTGACGTTCATGACCATGCCGCGCCAGTCGGGTTTGTGGTGGCGCCACAGCGCCAGCTGCCGGCAGGCCTCGCGCATCACCCAGCCGTCGAGGTCGACGATCAGGCCGGTCTCTTCCGCCAGCGGCAGGAACTGCGCCGGGTGCAGCAGCCCGCGCGCCGGATGGTTCCAGCGCACCAGCGCCTCGGCGCCGACCAGGTGGCCGCCGTCGAGGGTGACGATGGGCTGGTAGTGCAGGACGAACTCCGCGCGCTCCAGCGCCAGCCGGAAGTCGGTCTCCAGCTGCAGGCGGCTTCGTGCCTCGGCGTGCATGCCCTCGTCGAAGACCACGAAGCCCGACTTGCCGGCGGCCTTGGCCCGGTACATGGCGTTGTCGGCATCGCGCACGACCTCGTCCGGCGTCTCGTAGTCCGGCCGCCCGAGCACGATGCCCAGGCTTGCGGCCGAGAACACCTGCTGCCCGCCGATGTCGAACGGCCTTTCAAAGAGCGCCAGCACCCGCCGCGCGATCGCCACCGCGCGCTCGTAGTCGCAATCCCCCGTCGGCAGCAGGGTGAATTCGTCGCCGCCGTAGCGCGCGATCATCACCTCGGCACCGAGCTCGTCCTCCAGCCGCCGCGCGATCTCCAGCAGCAGGCGGTCGCCGGCGCCATGGCCCAGGCTGTCGTTGACCCACTTGAACCCGTCCAGGTCCAGGTACAGCACTGCGTAGGCGAAGCGCCCGCGGCGATCGCCCGGCAGCATCCGCTCGCCCAGGGTCCGGTTGAACAGCGCGCGGTTCGGCAGGCCGGTGAGCGGGTCGTGGTTGGCGTGGTAGCGCAGCCGCGACTCGGCCTCGCGCTGGCGGGTGATGTCGATGATGGTGCCGGTCAGGTGGCGGCGGCCGTCCACCTGCACCGGCCAGACGCTGACCTGCGCGTAGACGCGCTGCCCGTTACGGTGCAGCAGGCAGCTCTCGAAATCCCGGGTGGCCTCGCCGTCGGCGGCGTCATCGCGCAGGGTCGGGACCGGATCCGCGGCCTCCGGCGCCAGCAGGCCGTGGTAGTCGCGGCCCGCCAGTTCCGCCGGCTCGAAGCCGAGCATGTCCGACAGCGCGCGGTTGGCGTAGGTCAGGCAGCCCTGGTCGAGGATGAACACGCCGACATGGCTCTGCTCGACCAGGGTGCGGTACTTGTTTTCGGAACTGACCAGCGCCTGCTGCATCTCGCGCCGGTCCTGCACGTCCAACGCCGAACCGGTGAAGTGCGCGGGCTGGTCGTTGGCGTCGCGCGTCAGCCGGACGTTGGTGCTGACCCAGCGAAGGTTGCCTTGCGCGTCGCGGACGCGGGTCTCGTAGTGGCTGAAGGCACCGTCGCGCAGGGCACGGTCGACGACGTGCCGGCGTTCCGAGGGGTCTGCGTAGACATCGAGCATGCTGCGGAAGCGCTGCTTGAGCTCGGCCGGACCGGAGAAACCGAGCATGGTCGCCATCGCCGGGTTCACCTCGGTGATCTCGCCCTCGAGGGTGCTGCGGAACAGCCCCACCGGCGAGTCCTCGAACAGCTCCCGGTAGCGTCGCTCGGCTTCCTGCAGCGCACGCTGGCGGGCACGCTCCTCGGTGACGTCGCGCAGGGTGCCGGTGGACGCGATGTCGCCCTGGTAGTCCACGGCGTCGGCGCGCACCTCGCACAGCACCCGGCGGCCGTCGCGCGCAACCATGTGAATCTCGTAGGCCTGCAGCTCGCGCGAGCCCGACTCGCGGGCCTGGCGGCGGTCGTCCTGGGCCGGCCGGTCCTCCGGCGCCACCAGGTCCATGTAGCGCTTGCCGATCAGTTCGTCGGGCTGGTAGCCGAGCATCTGCGCCAGCGCCGGGTTGGCGAACCGCACCACCCCACGCTGGATCAGGAACACGCCGTCGCGGCTGTTGTCCAGCAGCACCTGGTAAAGCGCGCGCGACTGCGCCAGCGCGCGCTCGGCTTCGACCTGGGCGGTGATGTCCTCCAGGCTGCCCTCGTAGAAGATCGGCTGCCCGGAGCTGTCGCGCACCACGCGGGTGTTCTCGCTGACCCAGATCCGGCTGCCGTCGCGGCGGTAGACCTCGACCCGCACCTGGTCGATGCGGCCAAGTTCCAGCAGGCGGGCGTGGTCGGCCGCGTCCTGGGCCTGGTCGACGTAGATGTCGCGGGCCCGACGGAGTTCGGCCAGCAGTTGCGCCGGCGACTCGTAACCCAGGATCCGGCACAGCGCCGGGTTGACGTCGAGGAAGCCGCCGCCGGGCAGGCTGCGGTAGATGCCCTCGGACGCGGACAGGAACAGGTCGCGGTACAGGCTCTCGCGCCGCCGCTCCTCCTCGTCGCGGTGCTCGGCCGGCAGGATCTGCAGCAGGCAGAACAGCCGCGCCTCGCCCCCGTCGCGCAGCAGTTCCACGTGCAGGCGCCCGTGCAGGCGCCGGCCGTCCGCGCAGTGGACCTCGGTCGGCGCATCCACGATGCGGCGCAGGCGACGCAGGCTCTCCCACAGCTGCGCCCGGAACTCCAGGTCGCTCCACAGGCCGACCTCGATCGGCTTGCGGCCGATCGAGGCGGCGCGCGAGTAGCCCGTCAGCGTTTCGAAAGCCGCGTTCAACTCGAGGAAACGCCCGTCTTCGGCGCCCAGCAGGGCGACGATGCTTTCAGAATGCTCGAATGGCGCCACCAGGCCCAAGGGATGTTCCCGCTCGCAGGTCGCGCAGGATACCGCCGCTGCCGACGGCAAACCTAGCGCCAGTGCTCAGCTCAGGCGGCGCCCATCTGGGGCGAATAGACCAGCAGGGCGGTCATGGCGGCGGCCAGCACGGCGGCCGCGGCGATCAGCCACCACAGCGCCCCGGGGTCGGTGGGCGCGCGCTTGTCTTCGCGGTCGTCCGCCTCGGCCGGGGACAGGACGTCCCGCGAGGCGTCCGCGGCGCGCGGCGGGCGCATCGACTTCATGGTCTGGGTGTGGGCGATCGACGGCCCCTGGCGGCCGCCGTCCTGCCCGCGCACGGGCAGGCCCGGGGCCTCGAGCAGGAAGCGGTGCTGGTCGATCACGATCTGGTCGCCGGGCGAGAGCACCGCGTCGGCGACCGGCACCCCATTGACCGACATGAATTCGCCGCCGGCCAGGGAACGCAGCACGATGCGGTCGCCGTGCAGTTCGAACTGGGCGTGGCGCTCGGCCAATGCGGCGTCATCGATGCGGATGTCGCAGGACGGCCCGCGTCCGACCACCTTGGGATCGGTCAGGGTGAAGCTGCGACCGTAGTGGGCGCCGGACTGGCCGCGCACCACCACCCGGCTGGCGCTGACGCGCTGGCTCTCGCCGAGCGGCAAGGGCGGGGAACCCGGGATGCGCGTGTCGATGCGCGCCGGATCGTTCTCGCGCAGCTCGATCTGCACCTGCTCCAGGCAGAGCAGGTCGCCCACGTGCAGCAGCGCCGCGCGGCGCACCGGGCGGGCATTGAGGTGCACGCCCGCGGTACCGGCCGGCACGCGCAGCCAGACGCCGCGGCGGTCCGACACCAGGCTGCAATGATGGGCGGCCAGCGCACGCCCGGCCAGGCTGATGCCCTGCCCCGGCCGGCTGCCGATGCCGATCTCGCCGTGATCGAAAACGACCGGCGGGTGCTCGCCATTGGGAAACGTCAACTGCATCCGTGGGACCCCTCCGCCGGCGAATCTAGCACACGGGCCCGCGTCGTTCTTGGTACCGGCGCCAAAACGCCCCACAATAGGCCGCAGGGAGCAACCCGCGAGGACCGCATGCCGAGCATCGACATCAAGCGTTCGCACTCACGCCCACTGGCGGAAGCCCGCCGCAAGGTGCAGCACGTCGCCGAGCACCTGGCCGAAAAGTTCGACCTGCGCTGGCGCTGGGAAGGCAACGAGCTGCACTTCGAGCGCAGCGGCGTGGACGGCCACATCAAGGTCAGCGCGAAGCAGGTGCACGTCACCGCCAACCTGGGTTTCCTGCTATCGGCGCTGCGCGGGCCGGTCGAGCGCGAGATCCACCGCTACCTGGACGAGGAATTCGACTGAGCGAAGGGGCGCGGATGGCCGGCGAACAGCCGCTCCGACACCTCGCGTTCACGGGCGGCGACCCGCGACAGGAAGTCCTGCGCACCGCCGAGCGCATCGAAGGCCTCGAAGCCGCGCTCGAGGAAGGCCTGCAGTTCCGACAACCCCGCCAGTTGCGCGGGCAGGCGGGCCGCCCGCAGCAACTTGTAGATGCCGTGCCGTTGCACCGCGGCGTCGAGGGCGTGCCCGACGCGCAGCACCAGCTCGATCTGGTGGCGACGCAGGCGGCGCAACCCGCGGTGGCGGTAGGCGCGGCCATAGTCCGCGGGGGTGATCGGCGCCATCGGGTCGCGGCGGTGCGACAGTTGCTCGGCGACCCGCAGGTCGAGGGCGTGGCTCAGCGTCGCGAGTTCGATGGCGTCGATGGCCGCGTGCAGCAGGCCCTCCGGCAGCAGCCTGGCCATCATCGGCAACACCCGCGCGGCGTCGCGATCGCGCGCTGAGAAGTCGCGGTCGGCGTACAGGTCGCTCAGGAAGAACTGCGCCGCGGGCCGCATGCGCGGGTCGGCCAGGAAGTCCGCGAAGGACCCGGCGAGTCGTTGCGATTGCCACTGCCGCAACGGCGACAGCGTCGCCAGCCGGTTGCGCGGCTCGCGCACCGGGTCGTTGATCGCACGCTGCCAGGCGATCAGCCGGGCGAGGCGCTGGCGGGACTGCTGGCTCATCGCGTGGGTCGGCGGGGAACGGCGCGCATGCCGTGCAGATGGGGCCGCCATGCCCGCTCGGCAAGGCCGCATGCTGGTGTGAAAGCTCTAGACACGACCCGCAGATTGGCGTCACATCGGGCAACCGAACAACCCTTCCGGAGTCATCGTGGCCAAGCTCAAGAAGTCCGTGCGCAGCAAGCCTGCCGCCCGCAACAATGCCGGCGACCTGCAGGCCCGCGCAGAACACCTTTCGCGCTCCCTCGTCGAATCGGCGCAGCAGATCTGGATGGCCGGCGTCGGCGCCTTCACCCGCGCCCAGGGCGAGGGTTCGAAGCTGTTCGAAGCCCTCGTCAATGAAGGCATGAACATCGAGAAGACCACCCGCCAGCTGGCCGGCGGCCGCGTGCATGCGGTCCGCGACGCGATGGAAGGCCATGTCGGCGCCGTCCGCGGCCGCGCTTCCGACACCTGGGACCGCCTCGAGAAGGTGTTCGAGGACCGTGTGCAGCGCGCCCTCAACCGCCTTGGCGTGCCGGGCCGCGAGGATATCGCCGAACTGACCGCGCGCGTGGACGCGCTCGCCGCGAAGGCCGGCGTCGGCGTGCGCAAGGCCCCGGCCGCCCGCAAGGCGCCTGCCGCCCGCAAGCCCGCCGCCAAGGCCGCGTCCCGACCGGCCAAACCGGCGGCGAAGCAGGCCGCGAAGAAGGCCGCCCCGGGCAAGCGCCTTCCCAAGGCACCCAAGCCGGTCGCCCCACAGGCCTGAATCCCGCGGCGCCCCGCGCCGCCCCTTTGTGCCCGCCAGCCAACGCGAAGCTCGTAAGACCCCTCCCCTCACGACTTCCGGCTGGCGGGCCCTTTCCACCGACGACCCGGCGCAAGCCGGGTTTTCTTTGCCCGATGCTGCGCCGCAGCGCTTGGGCTGCGCTAAGATTTGCGTGATGCATTTCGCATTTCGGGTTTCGGGGGAAGCGCGATGACGGCATGGGCAGCCGCCTTGCTCGTGGTGATGGTGGGGTGGGCGCTGACCGCCCTGTGGTTCGGGGTGGCGCGTCGGCGCCGGGCGGAGACAGCCCTGGGCGTGCAGGCGCTCGCCGACCTGAAGTGGCGGGAAGGCATCGCCGTCGTCCTGGGAGCGTTGCGTCGGGAAGGCTACTCGGTGGATGACAACGCCTCGGTCGCCGGCACCGAGACCATGCTGAGCAAGGATGGGGAACGCATCCTGCTCGACTACAAGCACGGCACCTCCTACTACCTTGGCGCGGCCGCGGCGACCGAGTTCTTCGGCACCCTGCGCCTGCGCGGCGCCCACCGGGGCATCCTCGCCACGCTCGGCACCCTGGAACCGGGCGCCGCGGCAGCCGCGGGCAGCAGCATCCAGCTGGTGGACGGCGCCCACCTGTGGGCGCAGGTTCGCGAATTCGTCGACCCCGGTCTGCTCGCCTCCGTTCGCGGCCAGGCGGCGGCCAGCACGCGGCGCGGCCTCTGGGGCGGCGCTGCCGCCAGCCTGGTGCTCGGGGCCTTGGCCTTCCTCGCGCTCGGTCACGTTCCCCGCACCCTCGAGGCACAGGCTGCGGCGGTCGGCCCCGCCAGCACGCCGCCCCTGCCCGCGCCGGCCGCGCCGCGCGCCGCCGCCGCCGCGGACGATCCGGTGCTCAGGAAACTCAACGCCACCGCGGCCGCCATGGCCGAAGTGGCGCGGCTGACGCCGGAGCAACTGGCGCGCCGACGTGCCGATGCGGCCCGCCAGGTGGGCCAGCTGCCGCAGGTTTCCAGCGCAGCCTGGTCGGCGCAGCGGACGCTGTTGCTGGCGCTCAACCGCACCGACGGCAAGGACGAAGGCCTGATCGCCGAGACCTGTCGGATCCTGTTGCAGAACGAAGAGATGCGCTACACGCGCATCCAGCTCAATCCGCCGCCGAACTCGCCGCAGGCCGTGCGCTGGCGGCTCTGCGAGTAGCCGGGATCGTTGCGCCGTCGCCGCGCGCCGGCGTCCGCTCAGGCGCGCCGCGGGCCTACCAGTGCACGCCGCGCATCACCGCGGCGAACGCGATCTGCTCGTTGGTCGGCGCCTCGTTCTTCAGCCCCTTGCGGTCGCCGCGCGCGGCGGCCGAGTCCGGGAACATCTCGAACGCCGTGTTCATGATCACTTCGTAGGCCTTCGGCACCAGCGCGTTCAAGGTCGCGGCGAAGATGCCCATCCGCGTGGCCACGCGGCTGGGGCGCTCGATGATCGCCTTGACCACCAGGTCCGCCGCCTCCTCGGGCGTGAGCGTCGGCACCGAGTCGTACATCTTGGTCGGCGCGATCATCGGGGTCTTCACCAGCGGCATATTGACCGTGGTGAAGGCGATGTTCTTGCCGCTGAACTCGGCCTGGGCGCAGCGGCTGAAGGCGTCGAGTGCGGCCTTGGAGGCTACATAGGCCGAGAAGCGCGGCGAACTGGCCAGTACGCCGATCGAGCTGATGTTGACGACATGGCCCTTGCGGCGCGCGGTCATCATCGGCAGGAAGCCCATGATCAGGCGCAAGCAGCCGAAGTAGTTGAGCTGCATCGTCCGTTCGTAGTCGTGGAAGCGGTCGTAGCTGGCCTCGACCGAACGGCGGATCGAGCGGCCGGCGTTGTTGACCAGCACGTCCACGTGCTTGTGCTCGTGCAGGACCTTCTTGACCAGCTCGTCGCAGCTGTTCATGTCGGTCAGGTCGCAGGTATAGGCCCAGCACTTGCCGCCCGCGGCGACGATCTCGTCGCGGGTCTCGTGCAGCTCCTTCTCGCCGCGCGCAACGATGACGACCTTGGCGCCGGCTTCGGCGATCTTGATGGCCGAGGCCTTGCCGATGCCCGAGGAGCCGCCGGTGATCAGCACGACGCGGTTCTCGACCTTGCCGCGCAGGGTGTGGTCCACGAACAGGTCGGGGTCGAGGTGGCGCTCCCAGTAGTCCCACAGGCGCCAGGCGTAGGACTCCAGCTCCGGCACCGCGATCTTCGTGCCCTTGAGCGCGCGCTCGGTCTCGCGGCTGTCGAAGCGGGTCGGATAGGTCAGCAGCTTGAGGGTCTGCGGCGGGATCCGCAGGTCCTTGAGCAGCATGCTGGTGAAGCGCTTGACCGGCGGCAGGTTCAGCGCCATCGAGCGCACCGTGGAGGGCACCACCGCGAGCATCCGCGCGTCCAGCCGCATCGTCATTTCCGGCGCGTGGGCCGCCCGGCAGAACACGTTGAGCACCTCGCCGATGCGCTGCGGCGCCGGGTCCACCAGGTGGAAGGTGTGGCCATCCAGCCCGCGCTTGTGGGCAATGTGGTCCATCGCGTCCACCACGTAGTCCACCGGCACCAGGTTCAGGCGCCCGCCCTCGATGCCCAGGGTGGGCATCCACTGCGGCAGGGTCTGGCGGATCTTCTTGATCAGGGTGAACAGGTAATAGGGGCCGTCGATCTTGTCGATCTCGCCGGTCTTCGAGTGTCCGACCACCGCGCCCGGGCGGTAGATGCGGTACGGGATGCGGCACTCCTTGCGCACCAGGCCTTCGGAGTCGTGCTTGGTGCGGAAGTACGGGTCCGACAGGCCTTCCGCCTCGTCGAACATGTCCTCGCGGAACACGCCCGGGTACAGGCCCGCGGCGGCAATGGAGCTGGTGTGGTGGAAGCAGCCGGCCTTGATCGCCTGCGCCAGTTCGATCGCATGCCGGGTGCCTTCCACGTTGGCGAGCTTCTGCGACTCGGCGTCGGCCGACAGGTCGTAGATCGCGGCCAGGTGGAAGAAGTGCTGGACCTTGCCGTTGAGCGCCTTGAGCTGCGCGGCTGAAAGGCCGAGCTTGGGCTTGGCGAGGTCGCCCGTCACCACCACGATGCGGCGGCGATCCCAGCCCATCTTCTCGGCGATCGCGTCGAGCTTCTTCTCCGAACCCTTGCGCACCAGCACGTGGATGCTGCCCTTGCGCTTGAGCAGCTTGTCCACCAGGAAGCGGCCCAGGAAGCCGGTCGCGCCCGTCACGAAATAGGTCATGTTCCCGCCCCGAAGCGTGGCCGCCGTCGGCGGCCCGTGGACGCCAACATGCCAGACCGGACGCGGCCTTTCAATTCCGCGCGGGCATACGGTTTGACCCCTCAATGACGCCGTGCTATCGGTAGCGCTGCCACCAGTCCCAGGGGAAAGACATGGCCGACCTCCAGCAGCAGTTCGAACAGGCCGCCAGGGACATCAAGACCCTGGCCGAGCGCCCCGACAACGACACCATGCTGCGTCTCTATGCGCTCTACAAGCAGGGCTCGGAGGGCGATGTGAAGGGCGACAAGCCCGGCTTCTTCGACTTCGTCGGCGCCGCCAAGTACGAGGCCTGGGAAAAGCTGCGCGGCACCTCCAGCGACCAGGCGAAGAAAAAGTACGTGGACCTGGTGAAGAAGCTGGTCGGCTGAGGACGTGGCCAGGCAGACCCGCCAACGCATCCTGGATGCGTCCCTGGCCCTGTTCAACGGCCAGGGCGAGCCCAACGTCACCACCAACCACATCGCCGACGAGCTGGAGATCAGCCCGGGTAACCTGTACTACCACTTCCGCAACAAGGACGACATCATCGAGCACCTGTTCCAGCGCTACGAGGAGCGCATGGACTCGGCGCTGGTCGCCCCGGAGGGACGGCTGCCCAACCTCGAGGACATCTGGCTGCAACTGCACCTGGTGTTCGAGTGCATCTGGGAGTACCGCTTCCTCTACCGGGACCTGGTGGACATCCTCAGCCGCAACCGCCACCTGCGGATGCGGTTCGCCCGCATCCTCAAGCGCGGCGCCGGCAACGCCACCACCATCATGCGCGGCCTGGTGCAGGCCGGGGTGATGCGCGCCACCGCCGCGGAAATCGAAGGCGCGGCGACCAACATCCTGGTGCTCGCGACCTTCTGGCTGAATTACGCCAGCGTGCGCGGCGACCGCGACGAGCAGGAATCGATCCGGCTGGGCATCGTCCAGGTGATGATGCTGGTGGCCCCGTTCATGCGCGACGAGGAGCGGCTGCACCTGAACACCCTCAGCAAGGCCTACCTGCCCTGAGCCAAGTGCTTGGTTTGCAACGGGGTTGGCCTTGCAAGGCGCCCCGGGGGCCGCTATACTTCGCGTTCTTTGTCGCCCCGTTCCCAGGAAATTCCATGAAAGTCCTCAACTCCCTGAAGTCGGCCAAGGCCCGCCATCGCGACTGCAAGGTCGTGCGCCGCCGGGGCAAGGTCTTCGTGATCTGCAAGTCGAACCCCCGCTTCAAGGCCCGCCAGCGCTGAGCCCGGCCTCGCCCTTGGCACCCGAAGACGCCGGCGAAAGCCGGCGTTTTTCGTTCGAGGCCGCCACGTGGCGGCCGCCGGTGCGGCTCTGAGACAATGCCCCGCCCCCCACGGAGATCCGGCCCATGACTCGCACCGCCCTCATCCTGGCCTGCCTGGCCGCCTTCGCGGCGCCGCTGGCCCATGCCGATACCCTGCTCATCCAGCGCACGGTCGTGGCCCAGAAGCAGGACCTGCCCAAGCGCGGGACTTCCATGGCGCAGGTCGAAGCGCGCTACGGCGCCCCCGCGCAGAAGTTCGCGCCGGTGGGCGGCGGCAGCCCGCGTACCCCGCCGATCACCCGCTGGCAGTACGACAACTTCGCCGTCTACTTCGAGAACAGCCACGTGGTCGACGCCGTGCTGATGAAGGCCAACCCGATGGAGATCGGGCCCGCCCCGGTCACGCCTTGATGGCCGAGGCATTGCGTTTCCCCGCCGAGTGGGAGCCCCAGTCGGCGGTGCTGCTGGCCTGGCCGCACGGCGGCACCGACTGGGCCGAACGCCTGGCCTCGGTCGAGGCGACCTTCGTCGAACTGGTCGCGGCGATCACCCGCTTCGAACGCGCCATCGTCTGCGTGGCCGACGCCCAGGTCGAGGCGCGCGCCCGCGACCTGCTGGTGCCGCGCGCGGATATGTCGCGCGTGCGCTTCGTCGCGTTGCCGTATGACGACACCTGGCTACGCGACTCCGGCCCGATCACCCTGCGCGGCCGCGAGGGCCTCCACCTCCTCGACTTCCATTTCACTGCCTGGGGCGGCAAGTTCGAGGCCGGCCTCGACGACAAGCTGGTGTCGGCGCTGGCGGAGCGCGGTGTCTTCGGCTCCGCCTCGCGCGAGCGCATCGACTTCGCGCTGGAAGGCGGCGGCATCGAGACCGACGGCGCGGGCACCCTGCTGTCCACCTGGCGCTGCCTGCACGAGCGGCACCCCGGCCTGAACCGCGTCGAGATCACCAGCCGCCTGCAGCAGTGGCTGCGACAGGATCGTACGCTCTGGCTCGAGCACGGCTACCTGGAAGGCGACGACACCGACGCCCACATCGACACGCTCGCGCGTTTCGCGGCGCCGGACGCAATCGTGTACCAGGGCTGCGACGATCCGGCGGATCCGCACTTCGCCGAACTGCAGGCCATGGCCGCGGAGCTCGCCGCGTTTACCCAGGCCAACGGCCAGCCGTACCGGCTGTTCGAATTGCCGTGGGCCAGGCCGATAATGGACGAGGGCCGCAGGCTGGCCGCGTCCTACGCCAACTTCCTGATCGTCAACGGCGCGGTGCTGGCGCCGACCTACGGCGATCCGGCCGATGCCGCCGCGCTGGCGGTGCTGGGCCGCGCCTTCCCCGGTCGCGAGATCGTCGGCGTGCCCTGCCGGCCGCTGATCTGGCAGAACGGCAGCCTGCACTGCCTGACCATGCAATTGCCGGAGGGACTCGCATGAGCCGTACGCTGAAGGTCGCGCTGGTGCAGGAAAGCAACCAGGGAGATGCCGCCGCCAACCTCGACCGCATCGAGGCGCGCGCCGCCGAAGCCGCCGCGGCGGGCGCGCAGCTGGTGCTGCTGCAGGAACTGCACAACGGCCCCTATTTCTGCCAGCACGAATGCGTCGACGAATTCGACCTCGCCGAGCCGATCCCGGGGCCGAGCACCGACCGCCTGGGCAAGCTGGCGGCGAAGCACGGCGTGGTGATCGTGGGCTCGCTGTTCGAGCGTCGCGCCGCCGGCCTCTACCACAACACCGCGGTGGTGCTCGAGCGCGACGGCTCGCTCGTCGGCAAGTACCGCAAGATGCACATCCCCGACGACCCGGGCTTCTACGAGAAGTTCTATTTCACCCCGGGCGACCTCGGTTTCCAGCCGGTGGACACCAGCGTGGGCCGGCTCGGCGTGCTGGTGTGCTGGGACCAGTGGTATCCCGAAGCGGCGCGGCTGATGGCGCTGGCCGGCGCGGAACTGCTGCTCTACCCGACCGCCATCGGCTGGGACCCGGACGACAAGGACGACGAACGCGAGCGCCAGCGCAATGCCTGGATCCTCAGCCACCGCGGCCATGCCGTCGCCAACGGACTGCCGGTGCTCAGCTGCAACCGCGTCGGCCACGAGCCCTCGCCGCTCGGCGCCAGCGGCATCCGCTTCTGGGGCAGCAGCCACGTGCTGGGGCCGCAGGGCGAATTCCTGGCCGAGGCGCCGACCGACGCGGCGACCGTGCTGCTGGCCGAGGTGGACCTGCAGCGCAGCGAGCACGTGCGGCGCATCTGGCCCTTCCTGCGCGACCGCCGCATCGATGCCTATGGCGACCTGTTGAAGCGCTACCGCGATTGAAGGCCCGATGACCGACACCGCCGAGGGCGAGCCCGCGCCCGGCCTGCACTCCCAACCCCATGCCATCGTCGAGCGCGACGGCGTGCGCTATACGCTGCTGGGCACCGCGCACGTCTCGCGCGCCAGCATCGACGCCGTGCGCGCCGAGGTGGCCAGCGGCCGCTACGACGGCGTGGCGGTCGAGCTCGACCCGCAACGCCACCGCGCCCTGACCGATCCGCAGGCGATGGCCAGGCTCGACCTGTTCCAGATCATCCGCGAGGGCAAGATCGGGCTGGTCGCCGCCAACCTCGCCCTCGCGGCCTACCAGCGCCGGCTCGCCGAACAGCTGGGCGTGGAGCCCGGCGCCGAACTCAAGGCCGCGGCGGTGGACGCCGCCGCGCGCGGGCTGCCGGTGCAGCTGATCGACCGCGACGTCGGCACCACGCTCAAGCGCGCCTGGGCCTCGCTCGGCTTCTGGGGCCGCGGCAAGCTGATGGCTGGCCTGGCGGGCAGCCTGTTCGTGGACGAGAAGGTCGACGAGGGCGAAATCGAGAAGCTCAAGGAAGGCGACCTGCTGGAGTCGAGCTTCGGGGAGTTCGCCGAGCAGACGCCGCAGCTCTACACCGCGGTGATCGCCGAGCGCGATCGCTACATGGCGGCCAAGCTGCGCGCGGCGGCGGCCGACGGGCGGTCGCGCGAGGTGCTGGCGG
>CBININ010000010.1:0-19846 GCA_966250755.1 uncultured Gammaproteobacteria bacterium
TCCGGGTGGCGCAGGACTTCACGCAAGGTTCCACAATCGCCGCCGCCGATGATCACCACGTCGCGCGGCGCCGGGTGGGTGTAGAGCGGCGCGTGCGCCATCATCTCGTGGTAGAAGAAATTGTCGCGCGTGGTCACCATCATCGCGCCGTCGATGAGCATGACCTTGCCCCAGTCGGTGCTCTCGTACATCTCGATCTTCTGGAACGGCGACTGCACCTCCTCGAGCTTGCGCCGGATGCGCAGGCCGAAGGCCGAGCCGGTGTGGGTGAAGTTCTCGTGCAGCCAGGTGCCGGGGGTGTCGTCCATGTCTTCCTACCCTGAAATCGGTGATCGCTCACATTCTACCTGCCCCCGCGCGGCCGGTCCGGCGCTAGCATGGGTCGTCCCGCACGGAGGTTTTGCATGCATTCGGCGCAAGCCCACCACGCCCTGGTCGAACGCCTGGCCGCCGAGGCGCGCGAGCATCCCCTGCGCTACCGCATCAAGCTGGCGCTCTGGGCCCTGGCCGGGTTCGGCGCACTGGCGCTGGCGCTGGCGGTGAGCCTGCTGCTCTCGGTCGGGGTGCTGGCGCTCGTCGTCATCGCCAAGGCCGCGATTCTTTTCAAGCTGGCCATCGTGCCGCTGGCGATGGCCTGGAGCCTGCTCAAGTCCCTGTGGATCCGCTTCGCCGAGCCGGAGGGGCGGCGGCTGGCGGCGGGCGAGGCGCCCGCGCTGCGCGCGCTGGTCGAGCGCCTGCGTCGGGAAGCGGGCGCACCGGCGCTCGCCGGCATCGTCATCACGCCCGAGCTCAACGCCGCCGCGGCCAGCCAGCCGCGCCTGCTCGGACTGCTCGGCCACCGGCACTGGCTGGTGCTGGGCCTGCCGCTGATGCAGCGCCTGGACGAGCGGCAGTTCGCGGCGGTGGTGGCCCACGAGTTCGGCCACTTCGGCGCCGGCCATGGCCGCTTCGGCGGCTGGATCTACCGGGTGCGGGCGAGCTGGTTCCGTGTTCACGAGGAGCTCGGCAAGCACGCCGCCTGGATGTCGAAGCCGCTGGTCGCCTTCTTCCGCTGGTACGCGCCGTACTTCAACGCCTACAGCTTCGTGCTCGCGCGCAGCAACGAATACGAGGCCGACGCGATGGCGGCGCGGGTGACCAGCCCGCAGGACGCCGCCGCGGCCCTGGTGGCGATCGAACTGGCCGACATCCGCATCCAGCGCGATTTCTGGCCCGGCCTGCAACGCGCAACCACCCGCGAGCCGGAGCCGCCCGGCCGGGTGTACGCCCTGATGGGCGAGACCCTCGTGGCGCCGGCGCAGGACGAGGCCGCGCGCCTCGAAGCCGTGCTGTCGCGCGCGCCCAACCTCGACGACACCCACCCGGTGCTGGCCCAGCGACTGGCGGCGCTGGGCGTGGCGGCCGCCCTGCCGGCACCGCCCGCGCGCACGGCCGCCCAGGCCCTTCTGGGCGAGCTCGAGGATCCGCTGGTGGAGCACTTCTCGCAGGAATGGCTGCGCTGGTCCGATCGCGCCTGGCGCGAGGCCTATGCCCAGGCCGAAGCCGGCCGCCAGCGGATCGCCCAGCTCGGTGCGGAATCCCAATTGCGCGCGCTTACACCCGATGAGATCGGTGAGCTCGCCTGCCTGGATGCGGAAATGGGCGCGCCGGAAGCCAGCGTCGCGCGCCTCGAGGCGGCCCTCGCGGATGCGCCGGACCACGCACGCCTGCGCTTCCTGCTCGGCTGCGAACTGCTCGACCGCCAGGATCCGCGCGGCATCGAGCACCTCGAGCACGCCTTGCGCCTGGATCCGGACGCGGAAGAGCCCGTCCTGCAACGCCTGCACCGGCATGCCTGGGACCACGGCGGCGAGGCCGTGGCGCAGCCCTATCGCGAGCGCCTCGAACGCCATTTCCAGCGCGAGGCGGAGATGCAGCGCGAACGCGCGCAGATCGCCCCGCTCGACCAGTTTGTCGCCGCCGGGCTCGATGCCGGGCAGGCGGCGAGCGTGCGCGAGATGGCCGCGCAGCATCCGGCCATCGCCAAACTGTGGGTGGTGCGGGCGCCCACCCGCCAGCGGCCAGAGATCCCGCACTACGTGGTCCGCGTCAGTTGGCGCTGGTGGCACCGCGGCACGCAGGCCAAGCTCGTCGCGATCGCCGAAGCCTTCCCGCTGGCAGGCACCTGCATCGTGGTGGGCGACGATGCGCTCTCCGGCCGGCGTCGCGCCTACAAGCGCGCGGCGGGGCCGCCGGTGTTCGCGCGATGAACCGCGGCGCTCCGCCGCCGGGCCGGACTGGCGCAAGGCGCTAAACTAGGCGTTCCGAGTTTCCCGGATTCACGCCCATGCCCGCCTGGTCCCTCGACCGCGCCCGCCACACCTACTCGATCCCGTACTGGTCGGACGGCTACTTCGACGTGGACGCGGCCGGCCGCATGTGCGCATTGCCGCGCGGCGCCGGCGGCCCGGTGCTGCCCTTGCCCGACATCCTCGCCGAGGCCACCGCGCAGGGCCTGAAGCTGCCCTTGCTGCTGCGCTTCTCCGACATCCTGGGCGATCGCCTGCGCAAGCTGCAGGCCGCCTTCGGCCGGGCCATGGCCGAACTCGACTACCTGGGCGGTTACACCGCGGTCTACCCGATCAAGGTCAACCAGCACTTCAACGTCGCCGGCGAGCTGGCGGCGCAAGGCGGCGAAGGTTTCGGCCTGGAAGCCGGCTCCAAGCCCGAGCTGATGGCCGTGCTCGGCCTGGCGCGCCCGGGCAGCGTGGTGATCTGCAACGGCTACAAGGACCGCGAGTTCATCCGCCTCGCGCTGATCGGCCGCAAGCTCGGCCTGCAGACCTTCCTGGTGGTCGAGAAGCCCTCCGAGCTGGCCATCATCCTCGAGGAATCGAAGGCGCTGGGGGTGCAGCCGGGGCTGGGCGTGCGCATGCGCCTGGCCTCGCTGGGCGCGGGCAAGTGGCAGAACAGCGGCGGCGACAAGGCCAAGTTCGGGTTGCTGCCGCGGCAGGTGCTGGATCTCGTCGGCAAGCTGCGCGAGGCCGGCATGCTCGAGGCGCTGCAGCTGCTGCACTTCCACATGGGCTCGCAGATCTCCAACGTGCGCGACATCGCCAACGGCATGCGCGAGGCCGTGCGCTACTTCGTCGAGCTGTCGAAGATGGGCTGCGGCATCCGCTACATGGATTCGGGCGGCGGCCTGGGCGTGGACTACGAGGGCACGCGTTCGCGCGGCTTCTGCTCGATCAATTACGGGCTGGACCAGTTCGCGCACACGCTGGTGCAACCGTTGGCCGAGGCCTGCGCCGAACACCGGCTGGCGCCGCCGATGATGATCACCGAAGCCGGCCGCGCGATGACCGCGCACCACGCGGTGATGGTGGTGAACGTGTCGGACGTCGAGCGCGCGCCGCAGGGCGCGGTGCCGGCCCCCAACGCGTCCGAGCCCGCCGTGCTGCGCCACCTGCGCGAGACCCACGGCGCGCTCGGCGCGCGGCCGGTGCTCGAGCTCTGGCACGAGGCCCAGCAGGCCCTCGCCGAAGGGCAGGCGCTGTACGCGCTCGGCCAGCTCTCGCTCGAGCAGCGCGCGCAGCTCGACGACCTGTTCTACGCCATCGCGCACCAGGTGCGCGAGCGCCTGACCGGCGACGAACGCAGCCACCGCGAGGCGCTGGACGAGCTCAACGAGCGGCTGGTGGACAAGTACTTCGTCAACTTCTCGGTGTTCGAGTCGGTGCCGGACGTGTGGGCGATCGACCAGGTCTTCCCGATCGTGCCGGTCGCGCGGCTCGACGAGGCGCCCGAGCGCCGCGGCGTGATCGCCGACCTGACCTGCGATTCCGATGGCCGCATCGACTCCTACGTCGAGTCGGAGACGCTCGACACTTCGCTGCCGCTGCACGCGCCGCGCGCCGGCGAAAGCTATCGACTGGGCATCTTCCTGGTAGGCGCCTACCAGGAGACCCTCGGCGACATCCACAACCTGTTCGGCGACACCGACACCGCCAACGTGCGCCTGCGCGCCGACGGCGGCCACGAGGTCGTACGACAGCGCCGCGGCGACACCACCGACGTGATGCTCGACTACGTCGGCTACAAGCTCGACGACCTGCGCGTCGCCTACCGCGCCAAGGTCGAGGCCGCCGCGTTGCCGCCGGGCGAGGCGTCCGCGCTGCTCGACGCGCTCGAGGCCGGCCTGACCGGCTACACCTACCTGCACGAAACCACGCACGACTGACGGGGAACGAACGCGATGCGCACGGGATTCATCGGCCTCGGCGCCATGGGCTGGTCGCTGGCCGGCCACCTGCACGACAAGGGCCTGCTGGCCGTGGTCGGCAACCGCAGCGAGGCCAGGGCCGAGCATTTCGCCGCCGAGCGCGGCGTGGCCGCGGCCAAGGCGCCGGTGGACTTCGAGGGCTGCGACGTGGTCGTGCTGTGTGTGTCGGCCGATGCCGATGTGCTGCAGAACGTGGACATGCTCGAGGACGCGCTGGCGCCGGGCGCGATCGTCATCGACCACTCCACCGTCGCCCGCGACACCGCCATCGAAGCGCATCGGCGGCTGGCGGCGCGCGGCATCGGCTTCCTCGACGCGCCGGTCTCCGGCGGCGTGGAAGGCGCCCGCAACGGCAAGCTCTCGATCATGGTCGGCGGCGAGGGCTTCGTGCTCGAGCGCGCGCGGCCGGTACTGGAGGCTTACGCGCTGCGCATCACCCACCTGGGCGCGCCCGGCAGCGGGCAGGCGACCAAGGCGGTGAACCAGGTTCTGGTCGCCGGCATCGCGCAGGCCGTCTGCGAAGGGTTGGCGCTGGGCGAGAAGCTCGGGCTGGCGCCGGAGCAGCTGGTACCCACGCTCGCCGCGGGCGCCGCCGGCAACTGGTTCCTCGACAAGCGCGGCCTGACCATGCTCGCCGACAACTTCACCCCGGGCTTCAAGTCGGGGCTGCTGCACAAGGACCTGTTGATCGTGCGCGAGATGGCGCGCGCAGCGGGTATCCGGATGTCCGTGATCGAGCAGTCGCTGGCCGACTACGGCGAACTGATGGCGCAGGGCCGCGGCGACGAGGACACCTCGGCGCTGATCCGCCTCAAGCGCGACGGGCGCGGCGGCTGACGCGCCTCGCGCGCGGGGCGGCGAGCGAGGCGACACGCGCCTGCGGGCCGCGTGGGCCCGCGTAGCCGCAACGCCCGCCTACTTGACCTTGATCGCCTGCGCGCTGATGCCGTGGCCGGCCAGCGCCTGCTTGGCCGCCGCCAACGCGCTCGCATCCGGATACGGCCCCAGGCGCACGCGGTGCACCGTGGTGCCGTTGATCTGGGCGGTCTCGATGCGCGCGATCTCGCCAGTCATGGCGATCTTTGCTTTCAGCGCCTCGGCCTCGGCCTGGCCGCGGAAGGCGCCGGCCTGGATCAGGTAACGCTCGCCGCGCGCGGCGGCTGCGGTGGCATCGGCCTGCGGCGGGCTCGGCGAGGCGGAAGCATCGGGCGCCGCCGGACCCGCGGTCGGCGCCGGTACGCTGCCGTCGCCCAGGGCCGCGGCGGCCTGCGCAGCGGCGGCGGCGCGCTGGCGCGCCTGCGCTTCCGCCTCCGCCTGGGCGTCGAGCTCGGCATCGGGGATGACGACTTCCCTCTCCGGCAGCAGGGTGTAGAAGTCGTACTTGGGCTTCGGCTTCTCGACCGCGGGCGCGACTTCCTCGCCACCGTTGCCGCCGCGCACCCGCGCAGACGGATCCGGCGTGGGCAAGTCGCGCGCCGGCGCGCCGAAGCGATCCTTGAAATGCAGGTAGCCGAACACCGCGGCGCTGATCAGCAGGCCCGCCAGCAACCACACCCAGCCGGGCGTGCCGCCGTGGCCGCCGCTGCGCCGGGCCTGGCTTTTGCCGCGCCGCGCCGCCATCACATGCTCTCCGGCGCGGACACGCCCAATAGCGCCAGCCCATTGGCCAGCACCTGCTGGGTGGCCTTGCACAAGCCGAGGCGGGCGTTGCGCAGTTCCTCCTCGGCGCTGAGGATCGGGCAGGCGTTGTAGAAGCCGTGGAAGGCCGCGGCGACATCGCGCAAGTGGTGGGCGATGACCTGGGGCGCGCGACCATTGGCCGCCGACTCGATCATCTCCGGGAAGCGCATCAGCTCGACCAGCAGCGCGTCCTCGGCCTCGCCGGTAAGCAGCTTGCGCGCCGACAGCGCGGCGCTGTCGTTGTAGGCCAGGCCTTTGTCCTTCAACTGCCGGAACAGGCTGGCGATGCGCGCATGGGCGTACTGGATGTAGTAGACCGGGTTGTCGTTGGAATGGCTCTTGGCCAGTTCCAGGTCGAAGTCCAGGTGCTGGTCGTTGCCGCGCATCACGTAGAAGAAGCGCGCCGCGTCGGTGCCCACTTCCTCGCGCAGCTCGCGCAGGGTCACGAAGCTGCCGGCGCGGGTGGACATCTGCACGCGTTCGCTGCCGCGGTAAAGGATCGCGAACTGGACCAACTGGATCTCGATCCTGGCCGGGTCCAGGCCCAGGCCCTGCGCCGCGGCCTTCAGGCGCGCGATGTAGCCGTGGTGGTCCGCGCCCAGCACGTAAAGCGCGCGGTCGAAGCCGCGCTCGAACTTCGACAGCAGGTAGCCCAGGTCCGAGGCGAAATAGGTGGTGACGCCGTTCTCGCGCACGACCACGCGGTCCTTGTCGTCGCCGAAGGCGGTGGCGCGGAACCAGGTGGCGCCGTCCTGCTCGAACAGGTGGCCGTTGGCGCGCAGGGTCTCGATCGCGCGCTTGACGTAACCGTCGGTGGCCAGCGATCGCTCGCTGAAGAAGTTGTCGTGCACCACGCCGAAGCCGATCAGGTCGTTGCGGATGTCGGCCAGGCACCAGCTCAGGCCGGCATCGAACACCACCCGGTAGTCGGCCTCGCCCAGCAACTGGCGCGCGCGCGCGATCAGCGCGTCCACGTGCAGCTCCTTGTCGCCGCCCTGGCCTTCGTCGGCCGGCAGGCCGTCGGTGATCTCGATGGCGTTGCGACGCAGGCGGTCGCCTTCCTTCGCGCGCAGGGAACGGGCGATCTCGGAGACGTA
The DNA here is from genome assembly GCA_966250755.1 of uncultured Gammaproteobacteria bacterium. Taxonomy (GTDB): domain Bacteria; phylum Pseudomonadota; class Gammaproteobacteria; order Xanthomonadales; family Xanthomonadaceae; genus Arenimonas. The sequence goes on from CBININ010000010.1 coordinate 7,039, forward strand.
ATCGCCCTTGTAGCCATTGTCGGGGAAGCGCACGTTCACGCCCGACAACTCGTGGTAGCGCAGCCACACGCTCACCGCCAGGATGTCCATCTGCCGGCCGGCGTCGTTGACGTAATACTCGCGCTGCACGCCGTGGCCGGCGGCCTCGAGCAGGTTGGCGACCGAGGCGCCGTAGGCCGCGCCACGGCCATGGCCGACGTGCAGCGGGCCGTTCGGGTTGGCGGAGACGAACTCGACCGTCACCGACTCGCGCGAGCCCGCGGGCTGGCGGCCGTACTCCGCGCCGAGCTCGAACACGCGGCGCACCGTCGCCAGGCGGCAGGGCTGGGAGATGGTGAAATTGATGAAACCCGGCCCGGCGACTTCGGCCTTGGACACGTGCTGGGTTTCGCCGAGATTGGCCACCAGTGCCTCGGCCAGCTCGCGCGGCTTCATGCCGGCGGGCTTCGCGAGGAGCAAGGCGATGTTGGTGGCGTAGTCGCCGTGCTCGCGCGAACGCGCGCGCTCGATCACGAACTCGGGCGTGGGCAGGTCCTGGGGCAGGCGGCCCTGGCGGCGCAGGTCCAGCAGGGACTGGGCGACCAGTTCGCGCAGGTGTTCTTTCACGGGGCAGGTTTCACGAAGGACAAGCCGCGTAGTGTAGCGCGGCGCCGCGCCGACCCGACGCGACCGGGGCCGCCTCCGCTGTCACGCCAGATTCATCGGCGCTGGCGACACTGGCGTCGCAAGCGAGGACTTCACGCTCCGGTGGCGGCCGCCGCCGGGACAGGCACCGGCGCCGGGTCGTTCCCGCCGCCGGTTTTTTTCAGCCCTCGTCGGCCTCGGTGAGGGCGATGAAGGCGTCCACGACCTCCTGCCCCGTCCGCGGCGGCCGGTCCGTGAAGCCGGCCAGCAACGCCGCCGTGGCGGCCTGCACCCGGGGGCCGTTCTCGCGCTTGCTCGGCCCGAACACCCGCTCGCCCTCGCGCGAGCTGAAACGATGCAGGGTGTTGAAATAGCGCTCCTGCCCCGGGCCGAGGAAATCCAGGCAGGGCTGGGCCGAGGCCGGCGAGGCCAGCGAGCGGCCGCAGCGCATCTCCCGCTCCCGGCACAGGCGCACGGCGGTGCCGCACAGCTGCGGGAAGCGCTCGCCGACGTTGGCGGTGTCCAGGTCCGCGGCCAGCCGCGCCAGCCGTTCGCCGCGGCGGGCGGCGTCGTCGCCGCGCCACTCGGGCAGCGCCCCGTCCAACCATTGCCCCAGACTCCGCGCCAGCGAACCACCGACCAGCGCCGGCAGGTCGTCGTCGGCGATCTCGCCGAGATCGGGCGAAGCCGCCGCGGGGCGGGCGTCGAAGGTGCTGCCGGCGATCATCAGCTCCAGGCCCACGAACTGGTCGCGATCGGCATCGCGGCGGTAGCCGCAGGTTTCCAGGATGCGCAGGGTTTCGGCGCAGCTGGCGGCCTCGTTGCCCCCGACCGGACCGGGCACGTCGCGGGTTTCGCGCTGGCGCAGGTCGTGGCAGGCGGCGAACACCAGCAGCAGGTCCACGTCCGCGGCCGACGGCGCGGCCTCGCCCAGGGCCTCGAGCATCCGCAGCAGCCGCCGGTGGCCCACTTCCAGCACGTGGATCTCGTTGTGGTAGGCGTGGACGTCGTTGCCGAAATGGCCGTGGCGCAGGGCCAGCCGCGCGGTGCCCAGCCAGGCGGCATCCAGCGCGCGCGGGTCGGCGCCATGGCGATGGGCCACCTCCGCCAGGCCTTCGACCAGCGCCGGCTGTCGCGCGCGCAGCAGGGCCAGCGCGGCCTCGCGGTCGGGCACGGCCTGTTCGACGGCATCGGCCGGATACAGCGAGGAGTAGCCAAGGAGCAAGGAGGGCCGCCAGGCGCCGGGATGACGGCGGCAGTATGCCGCAACGACCGCCGCCGGCCAGTGCCCACTCATACCCACCCGCGCCGGGCCATGGAGGTCGGGGCGCCGTCGCCGACGATGAAGTGGTCCAGCACCCGCACTTCGACCAGGGCCAGGGCCTGCTTGAGTCGGGCGGTGACGGCGCGATCGGCCGCACTGGCCTCGGGATTCCCGCTGGGGTGGTTGTGACCGAAGATGACCGCCGCCGCGTTGTGGGCCAGGCAGCGCCGGGCCACCTCGCGCGGATGGACTTCCGAGCCGTCGAGGGTGCCGCGGAACAGCTCCTCGTAAGCCAGCACGCGATGGCGCGTGTCCAGGAACAGGCAGGCGAAGACCTCGTGGGGTAGCGCCCGCAACTTGCGCTGGAAATAGGCACCGGCCTGGTCCGGGTCCGACAGGGATTCGCCACGCTGCAGCTGTTGGCCGAGGTGGCGGGTGCCCAGTTCCAGCGCCGCGGCCAGTGCACAGGCCCGCGCCGGCCCGAGGCCGTGCAGCTTGGCCAGCTCGGCGACGGGTCGGTCGAGCAGCCCGCGCAGGCCGGCCGGGGCGAGCAGGTCGCGACCCAGGTCCACCGCGCTGCGTCCACGCGGCCCGCAGCCGATGAAGATCGCCAGCAGCTCCGCGTCCGACAGCGCGGCGGCGCCACGGGCGATGAGTTTCTCGCGGGGGCGTTCGTCCTCGGGCCAGTCGCGGATGTGCATGGCCTGTCCTTCGAAGGGGTGGCGATGAACCCAGCCTGCCCTCGGCAAGGCGCCCGCGGCGTCGGGAAAAACCGGCGCTTCGGGTAAGCTAGCCCGCATTCGTTCTGGGGCTGGCATCGCGCGATGAAGGGCTTGGCGGGACAGCGGATCGTGCTGGGCGTGACCGGGGGCATCGCGGCCTACAAGGCCGCCGACCTCGCGCGTCGCCTGCAGGACGCCGGCGCGCAGGTGCAGGTGGTGCTGACCGAGGCCGCCGCGCGCTTCGTCACCCCGCTCACCTTCCAGGCCTTGACCGGACGGCCGGCGCGCACCTCGCTGTGGGACGAAGCGGCCGAGGCGGCGATGGGCCATATCGAACTGGCGCGCTGGGCCGACCGCATCGTGGTCGCGCCGGCCAGCGCCGATGCGATCGCACGGCTGGCCGCGGGCCTGGCCGGCGACCTGCTCGGCACCTTGTGCCTGGCGAGCGAGGCGCCGGTGGCGGTGGTGCCCGCCATGAACCGGGTGATGTGGGCGCACCCCGCCACCCAGGCCAACGTCGAGCGCCTGCGCGCCCGCGGCGTGGCCGTGCTCGGCCCCGCGGAAGGCGACCAGGCCTGCGGCGAAGTGGGGGCGGGCCGGATGCTCGAACCCCTGCAGGTCGTCGCCGCGCTCGAAGCCCTGCAGGCGTCGCGCGCCCTCGCCGGGCGCCGCGTGCTGGTCACCGCCGGCCCGACCTACGAAGACCTCGATCCGGTGCGCTTCCTCGGCAACCGCAGCTCCGGGAAGATGGGTTTCGCCCTCGCCGCCGAGGCCGCGCGCCAAGGCGCCGACGTGGTGCTCGTCGCAGGCCCGGTCGCGTTGCCGACGCCCGCCGGCGTGCACCGCGTGGACGTGCGCAGCGCCGCGCAGATGCACGCCGCGGTGATGCAGGCCCTGCCCGGCCAGGACGTGTACATCGGCGCCGCGGCGGTGGCCGACTTCGCGCCGGCGCAGGCCGCGCCCGCCAAGCTCAAGAAGGCCGACGGCGTGCCGGCGCTCGCGCTGGTGCCGACGCCCGACATCCTCGCCGAGGTCGCCGCCAGTGCGCAGCGGCCGCGGCTGGTGGTCGGCTTCGCGGCCGAAACCGATGCCGTGGACGCGAATGCGCGGGACAAGCTCGTGCGCAAGCGGATCGACCTGGTGGCCGCCAACCGCGTCGGCGCGGGCCTCGGCTTCGAGGCCGACGACAACGCGCTGAGCGTGCATGCCGCCGACGGCGTCCACGAGATCGCCCGCCAGTCCAAGGACGGCGTTGCCCGCGACTTGCTCGCGCTCGTCGCCGCCCGGCTCGGATCCGCCTGATGCGCAGCTTCGATCTGAAGATCCTCGATCCGCGCCTGGGCCGCGAGTTTCCCCTGCCCGACCACGCCACCGCGCACTCCGCCGGCCTGGACCTGCGCGCGCTCTGCGACGCGCCGCTGGTGCTCGAGCCCGGCGAGGCGCAACTGGTGCCCACCGGCATGGCCGTGCACATGGGCGACCCCGGCGTGTGCGCGCTGATCCTGCCGCGCTCCGGCCTCGGCCACAAACAGGGGCTGGTGCTCGGCAACCTGGTCGGGTTGATCGACGCCGACTACCAGGGCCCGCTGATGGTCAGCCTGTGGAATCGGGGCCGGGTGGCGCAAACCGTGCAGCCGGGTGATCGCATCGCGCAGCTTGTATTCATGCCGGTGGTTCGCGCGGGCTTCCGCATCGTGGAACAATTCGAGGAAAGCGCGCGCGGCGCCGGTGGCTTCGGCCATACCGGCCTGCGTTGACGCCGCCCGCCAACGAGGGACAGGAATGGAAGTCGGATTCGATGTGAAGTCGCTCAAGACCAGCCACCTGCTGCCGGTGGTTGCCGGCCTGCTGGTGCTGGCGGCGCTCTGGCAGGGCTGGAGCGGGTGGCAGCGCTGGTCCTCGGCGCGACTGGAAGGCAAGGCGCAACAGGTGCGTACCGACCTGGCCGGCGCGCTCGCGCCCAAGGCCAAGGACACGCTCGACAAGGCGCGCCTGCTGTCCACCCGGGTGGCGATGATCAACGCGGTCAAGGCCGGTGACCCCGCCGCCGCGCGCGATCTGGTGACCGGCTCGCTCAAGGGCAGCGAGGCGGTGGAGATCCTGCCGCTGGGCTTCGACGCCGCCTACGCCAATCCGGAGGCTTTCGGCTACGGCAAGCTTGGCCTGCTCGAGGCCTCGCTCAACGAGGGCAAGCCGCAGGTCGCGGTGGTGCGGGACAACGGCGGCCCGCGCGTCGGCGTGGCGTTCCCCGTGCTGGAGGATGGCCAGCCGCTGGCGGGCGTACACGACCGCCTGCCGCTGGCGCCGTGGGTGGAAGGACTGAAGGACGCCGCGCCCGGCGGCGCCTACGTGGCCCTGCGGCAGGGCGGCTACAACATCGTCGAGTCCGGCGCCAGCGCCGAGCTGCGCTTCCGCGCCGAGGGTGGCGCGGTGCCGGTGGAAGGCACGCCCTGGCGCGTCGTCTCGGCGGCACCGCCGGTGGTGCTGGGCATGGGCGATCTCGGCGGGTATGCCGAACTCGGCTTGGCGGTGCTGCTGGCCGCGTTCGGCGGCGGGCTGCTGTGGTGGGGCAAGCGGCGTGCGGCGATCCAGGCGGGCACGCTCGCGCCCACGGCCAAGCCGACCGAGATGACTCTCGCCGAACTGCAGAGCTCGGGCCAGATCGCCGCGCCCGAAGTGGCCAAGGTGGTGCGTGCCGCCACCGAGCCGGAGGCCGAGGCCGGCATCGCGCTCGACCGCAGCATCTTCCGCGCCTACGACATCCGCGGCGTGGTCGGGCAGTCGCTCGATCCCAACATCGCCCGCCTGATCGGCCAGGCCATCGGCTCGGTGATGCAGGAGAAGGGCCAGCGCGCGATCGTGGTCGGCCGCGACGGCCGCCTGTCCTCGCCGGCGATGGCCGGCGCGCTGATCGAGGGCCTGCGCAAGGCCGGTCGCGAGGTGATCGACATCGGCGAGGTGCCGACGCCGATGGCCTACTTCGGCAGCTTCCACCTGCGCACGGGCTGCTGCGTGTCGGTGACCGGCAGCCACAACCCGCCGGACTACAATGGCTTCAAGATCGTGGTGGACGGCGAGACGCTCGCGGGCGAAGCGATCCAGAACCTGTACGTGCGCATCGCCGAGAACCGCCTGTTCCGCGGCGACCAGCCGGGCCTGCTGTCGATCCGCGATATCAAGGCCGATTACATCGACCGCATCGCCGGCGACATCCAGATCGAGCGCCGGCTCAAGGTGGTGGTCGACTGCGGCAGTGGCGTCGCCGGCGGCATCGCCCCGGACCTGCTGGCGGCGATCGGCGCCGAGGTCGAGCCGCTGTACTGCGAGGTGGACGGCAACTTCCCGCACCACCACCCGGACCCGAGCGAGCCGGAGAACCTGCACGACCTGATCAGCGTGGTGCAGCGGGTCAACGCCGACCTCGGCATCGCCTTCGACGGCGACGGCGACCGCCTCGGCGTGGTCACCAAGTCCGGCGAGATCATCTACCCGGACCGCCTGCTGATGCTGTTCGCCAGCGACGTGCTCGAGCGCAACCCGGGCGCCTGCGTGATCTACGACGTCAAGTGCACCGGCCACCTGGCCACCCACATCCTGCGCCACGGCGGCAGCCCGTTGATGTGGAAGACCGGCCATTCGCTGATGAAGGCGAAGATGAAGGAGACCGAGGCGGAACTGGCCGGCGAGATGAGCGGCCACTTCTTCTTCCGCGAGCGTTGGTACGGCTTCGACGACGGCTTGTACGCGGCCGCGCGCCTGCTCGAGATCCTCGCCGCCGCGCCGGACGACGCCGAAGCGGTGTTCGCCGAGTTGCCCAAGGGCGTGTCCACGCCGGAGCTCAAGGCGCAGGTCGCGGAAGGCGAGCAGTACCGGATCATCGAGGACTTCGTCGCCAAGGCGAAGTTCGAGGGCGCGCGCATCTCCACCATCGACGGCCTGCGCGCCGACTGGCCGGACGGCTGGGGACTGGTGCGCGCCTCCAACACCACGCCCTGCCTGGTGCTGCGCTTCGACGCCAAGGACGAGCAGGCGCTGGCGCGGGTGAAGTCGCTGTTCCGCGAGCAGCTGCTCGCGGCCGCGCCGGGGCTTGCGCTGCCGTTCTGACCCGTTGCCGCGATGACGCGCGCCCGGCGAGGGCGCGCTGGTTTCAGCCGCCCGCGGAGGCCGGCGCGGCCGGCGCCGCGGCCGTGGGCGCGCCGCCGGCCGGCGCCGTGCCGCGCAACTCGCGATAGCGCGACAGCATCCGGGCGAACTCGGCGTTGAGCGCGGCCAGCTCGCCGCGCCGGCTCACCTGCAGCGCCTGCTGCTTGGTCTTTTCCGAGTGCATCTCGCGGATGGTCCGCGCCCGATCCTCGAGCACGCGTCTCCCGGACAACTCGGTCTCGGAGGCCTGCGCCAGGATCTCGGCGAGGTTCTCGCGCAGGCTCTTGATGCTCACGTCGGTGGACTCGATGGTCATCTGCAGCAGGCTGATGCGCTCGCCGTAGGCGCGGCGCAGGTCCATCTCGGTGGAATAGCTCGCCATCATGATGTCTTCCTGGCGCTTCTGCTCCGCGGCGGCCGCTTCCGCCTGCGCGGCCGCGGCGGCGGCCGCCGCCTGCGCGTCGCGCTCCTCCTGCGTGAGCGCGCGATCCACCTGGCCGACGGTGCGGCCGGTTTGGGTGTTGAACTCGGTGCGCGCCTGCTGCACCGCTTCCGGTGGCAGCGCCTGGTCGTAGTGCACCTTGCCGTCCTTGTCCACCCAGCGATACAGCTTGGCCCCCTGCTTCTTCTGCGCCACCGCGGTGGTGGCGAGCAGGGCGGCCAGCAGTGCCAGTGCCAGTGCCTTCTTGCCCGTCGTCGTTCTCATGGGTTCGCCGCGTCGCGCGCGTCAGTCCGCCGGCTTGCTGCCGTAGCGGTCACGATACGCCAACAGCGCCTGCTTGTGCTCGGCCAGCCCGGGCCGGCCGTCGGTGAATTCCAGCAATTCATCGAGCCCGGCGATGGCCACCACCGGCAGGCTGAACGAGGCCGCCACTTCCTGCGCCGCCGAGCGCTCGCCTGCCTGGCCGCGTTCCTGGCGGTCCAGCGCGATCACCACGCCACAGGGCTCGGCGCCCGCGGCGCGGATGATCTCGATGGACTCGCGGATCGCGGTGCCGGCGGTGATCACGTCGTCCACCACCAGCACGCGGCCGGCCAGCGGGGCGCCGATCAGGCTGCCGCCCTCGCCGTGTGCCTTGGCCTCCTTGCGGTTGAAGGCAACCGGCACGTCGCGGCCTGCCGCGGCCAGCGCCACCGCCACCGTGGTGGCGAGCGGAATGCCCTTGTAGGCCGGGCCGAACAACATGTCGAAGGCCAGGCCCGAAGCCGCCAGCGCCTGCGCGTAGCACTCGCCCAGCGCAGCCAGCGCGGCCCCGGAATCGAAGCGCCCGGCGTTGAAGAAGTAGGGGCTCACCCGCCCGGACTTGAGGGTGAACTCGCCGAAGCGCAGCACCTCGCGGGCCACCGCCAGGTCGAGGAAGCGCCGTTGGTAGTCGTGCATGCGAGCCTTCCTCCGGGAAAGTGTGGATTGTGCCGCAGCCGCGGCCGTCGCCGCACCCGCGCCCCGTCGCCTGCGCTAGGCTTGGGATCCCCGACATCGCCCGACTTTCGTGAAGATCATCAGTTTCAACGCCAACGGCCTGAGATCGGCCGCCAGCAAGGGCTTCTTCGACTGGTTCGTCGCGCAGGACGCCGACGTGCTGTGCGTGCAGGAGACCAAGGCCCAGGAACACCAGCTTGCCGAGGCGGTCTTCCGCCCCCCCGGCTACAAGGCCTGGTTCCGCGACGCCAGCACGAAGAAGGGCTACTCCGGCGTGGCGATCTACAGCCGGATCGAGCCCGACGAAGTGGTCACCGGCCTGGGCTGGCCGGACTTCGACGAGGAGGGCCGTTACATCGAGGCGCGCTTCGGCGACCTGAGCGTGGTTTCGCTCTACCTGCCCTCCGGCTCCTCGAAGGAGGAGCGCCAGCAGTTCAAGTTCAAGGTGATGGACTGGATCGCCGCGCACTTCAGCCAGTGGCGCGAGAGCGGCCGACGCTACGTGATCTGCGGCGACTGGAACATCGCCCACACGCCGATGGACATCAAGAACGCCAAGGGCAACGTGAAGAATTCCGGCTTCCTGCCCGAGGAGCGCGCCTGGCTCGGCACCCTGTTCGGCGAGCACGGCTGGGTGGACAGCTACCGCCACCTGCGCCCCGACGGCCAGGACTACACCTGGTGGAGCCAGCGCGGCGCCGCCCGTGCCAAGGACGTGGGCTGGCGGATCGACTACCAGGTGGTCAGCGCCAACCTGCGCGAACGCCTGAAGGCTTGCGCAATCTGCCGCGAGCCGCGATTCTCCGACCACGCGCCCTACACGGTGGAGTTCCATGACTGAAGCCGCACGTCCCGGCTTGCTGGCCACCCTGAGGGACTACTGGCGACCGGGCGTACGCGAAATGCTGCTGCTCGGCTTCGCGTCGGGCCTGCCCCTGCCGATGGTGCTGATGACGCTGTCCGCGCGCCTGCGCCTGGACGGCATCGACCGCACCACCATCGGCCTGTTCAGCCTCGTTGGCTTGGCTTATTCGGCCAAGTTCCTGTGGTCGGCGGTGGTGGATCGGGTGCACCTGCCCCTGGTCGGTCACCTCGGCCAGCGGCGCAGCTGGATCCTTTTCGCCCAGGCAGGCGTCATTGCCGGGCTGGTGCTGATGGCGGTCACCGAGCCGTCGGCGGGCGTGCAGCGTTTCGCGATCCTCGCGGCGGCGACGGCCTTCTTCTCGGCCACGCAGGACATCGCGGTGGACGCCTACCGCATCGAATCGGTGGACGCCAGCCGCCAGGGCAGCGCCGCGGCGGCCTATCAGGTCGGCTACCAGGTGGCGCTGATCTGCAGCCAGGCCGGCGCGCTGGTGGTGGCCAGCCACAGCGGCTGGCCACAGGCCTACCTGATGATCGCCGCGCTGCTGCTGGTCGGCATGGTCACCGCGCTGCGCGTGGACGAGCCATCGCAATACGCCGTGCGCGGCATCGTGCCCGACCCGAAGCTGCTGGACGCCACCGCGCAGCGCATGCGTCCGGTGCTGGTGGTGATCGCGATGCTGGCCACCGCGCTGCTGTGGCTGGTGCTGCGCGGGCCGCTGGCGGCCAAGGGCGACAGCACGCTGGCGCTGGACGTGATCTTCGGCGGCGTGGTGGTGCTGCAGGCGGCGCTGTTGCTGGTGCTGCGGATCCGCCCGCTGCGGCCGGCGCGCGACCGGCTGATCGCCTCGATCGTGCTGCCGGTGCGCGACATCGTGGTGCGCTTCGGCTGGAAGCTGACGATCCCGATGCTGTTGCTGATCGTCACCTATCGCCTCAACTACACGACCATGGGCGTGGCGGCCAACACCTTCTACCTGGACATGGGCTACAGCCTCGACCAGATCGCCGCGGTGTCCAAGACCTACGGCGTGCTGCTGACCATGCTCGGCGCGGTGTATGCCGGCTGGATCGTGCGCCGGCTGGGCTTCATGCGCTGCCTGCTGCTCGGCGTCGGCCTGCTGAGCATCGCCAACCTGTTCTACGCCTGGCTGGCCACCCAGGTCGGTCCCGGCGTGCTGTGGCTGGCTGCCGCCATCAGCCTGGACAACATCGCCAACGGCATCGCCGGCACCGCCTTCATCGCCTACATGTCCTCGCTCACCAGCAAGGAGTACACCGCCACCCAGTACGCGCTGTTCGGCACCCTGTGGAGCCTGCCGGCCAAGACGATCGCCTCGCAGTGGGGCCGGATCGTGGACGCCATCGGCTATCCGTACTTCTTCGTGTACACCGCGGTGATCGCCGTGCCCGCGGTGCTGCTGATCCTGTGGCTGATGCGAGCCGATGCCCTGCGCGCCCCGGACAAGCAGGTCGAGCCAGCATGAACGGGGCATGGTTCCTTTGGCGGCAGGCTCGGCTTAAGCTGCCCCTGCCGGAGGCGTGATCCATGGCGGACTTCCTGTTGCGCGACATCGACGAGCGGGTGGCCGAGCGCATCAAGGAGATGGCGCGGCAACGCGGCTGGCCGCTCAACGACGTCATCCTGCACCTGATCAAGCTGGCGCTGGGCCTGAGCGAGCCGGAGCCGGCGCCGGTGCCCGGCGACATCGCGCGCCTGCTGGGGTCCTGGGACGACGAGGAAACCCGCGCCTTCAACGAGGCCATGCAGGCCTTCAGCGGACTGCCGGACGACGCGCCGCAGTACCTGCTCGACCCGCAGGGCAAGCCCAAGCCGGATTGAGGCCGACCTGCGCCGGGCGAGCAGTTCGGCGATCGGGCGAACACGCCCGCCGGTGAGTGCTCAGCCCGGCGCGTGGACCGCGCCGAGCACGCGCAAGCCGCGCGCACCGGTAACCGCCGGCAGGTTGCCCGGGCGACCGGCCAGGGTCTCCCGCGCCAGCCAGGCGAAGGCCAGGGCTTCGACGAAGTCAGGATCCAGTCCGTGCGCGGCGGTGGATTCGATCGCCAGGCCCGGCCAATGCGCCGCGAGCGCGGCCCGCAGCACCGGGTTGTGCACGCCGCCGCCGCATACCAGCAGCCGGCGGCAACCCGGTAGCCCGACGCGCAACGCCTGCATCACCGTGCAGGCGGTGAACTCGCACAGCGTGGCCTGCACGTCCTCCACGCGACGCAGCCCTTCGCCCAGTCGCGCCTGCAGCCAGCCGTGGTGGAACAGGTCTCGGCCGGTGCTCTTGGGCGGCGGCAGCGACAGCCACGGTTCGTCAAGCAGTCGCCGCAGCAAGGCCTCGTCCACCGCGCCGCGCGCGGCCAGCGCACCGCCGTGGTCGTAGCGCTCGCCGTGGTGATGCAGCACCCAGGCATCCATCAGTCCGTTGCCGGGCCCGGTGTCGAACCCGCTGACCGGCCCATTGGCCGGCAACAGGGTGAGGTTGGCGATGCCGCCGAGGTTGAGCACCGCGCGATCTTCGCTCGCGCCGCCGAACATCGCGGCGTGGAAGGCGGGCACCAGCGGCGCGCCCTGGCCGCCGGCGGCGACGTCGCGCCGGCGGAAGTCGGCGACCGTGCGCACGCCGGTGCGCTCGGCGATCACGCTGGCGTCGCCGAGCTGCATCGTGAAGGGATGCTGGCCGGTCGGGCCGTGCCGCAGCGTCTGCCCGTGCGAGCCGATCGCGGCGACGTCCGGGGCGGCCACGCCGGCCGCCTGCATCAGTCCTCGCGCCGCCTGCGCCAGCGCCTCGCCCAGCCGGGTGTCGAGCCGGCCGAGGTCGTCCAGGTGCAGGTGGGCATCGGCTTGCGACAGCCGCAGCACTTCCGCCGCCAGCGCCGGTTCCATCGGGAGGGTCCGCGCGTGCAGCACCTCCAGCCGCGGCGCGAAGCGCGCCATCACCGCGTCGATGCCGTCGACGCTGGTGCCCGACATCAGTCCAATGAAAAGCCCGCCGTCATCGACGGCGGGCTCGGATGCGCGCGATGCCGCGGGCGTGTTCAACGCGCCGCCAGGCGGGTGTTCTTCTCGACCATCAGCAGCTTGGCGACCGCCGGCGCGGTGGCCGCGCGGAAGCGGGCCAGTTCGGCGCCGCCCAGCGGCGCGGGCTTGGGCATCGTGACCGTCAGCGGGTTGACCTGCTTGCCGCCGATGCGGAATTCGTAGTGCAGGTGCGGGCCGGTGGCCAGGCCGCTCATGCCGACGTAGCCGATCGTGCTGCCCTGGCCGACGTGCTGGCCCTGCTTGAACTTGCCCCAGGCCGACATGTGGCCGTACAGCGTGCTGCGGCCCTGGCCGTGGTCGATGATCACCGCGCGGCCGTAGCCGCTCTTCCAACCGGCGAAGGCGACGCGACCGTCGCCGGCGGCCATGATCGGCGTGCCGGTGCGGGCGGCGTAGTCCACGCCCTTGTGCGCGCGCATGCGGCCGAGCACCGGGTGCTTGCGCATGCCGAAGGTGGACGAGAGCCGCGCGAACTCGATCGGGATGCGCATCAGCACCTTCTTGAGCGGCCGGCCGGTTTCGTCGAAGTACTCGAGCTTGCCGTTGCGTTCGAAGGCGAAGGCGGTGAAGCGCTTGCCACGGTTGGTGAAGGTGGCGCCGATGATGTTGCCGGAGCCGACGCGCTGGCCCTCGCGCCACAGGTCTTCGTACACCACCTGGAAGGTGTCGCCGTCGCGCACGTCCTCGACGAAGTCGATGTCGTACTTGAAGATGTTGGC
>CBININ010000011.1:0-19152 GCA_966250755.1 uncultured Gammaproteobacteria bacterium
GCCCAGCACCGGCACCTCGACCTTCTCGAACATGCGCAGCGCCTTGCGCGCATCCAGCAGCGCGATGTCCTGTGGCGTGGTGACGATCACCGCGCCCGACACGGGCACGCGTTGCGCCAGGGTGAGCTGGATGTCCCCGGTGCCGGGCGGCAGGTCGATCACCAGGTAGTCCAGGTCCTGCCACAGCGTGGTGGTGAGCAGCTGCTGCAGGTACTGCGTGGTCATCGGGCCGCGCCAGATCGCCGGCGTGTCCTCGCCGAGGAACAGGCCGATCGAGATTGCCTGCAAGCCATGCGCGAGCTTGGGCGCGATGTTCTTGCCGTCCGGGCTCTCGGGCTTGCCTTGCAGGCCGAGCATCATCGGGATGCTCGGGCCGTGGATGTCCGCGTCGAGCACGCCGACCTTGCCGCCCTCGGCGGCCAGCGCCAGCGCCAGGTTCACCGCGGTGGTGGACTTGCCGACGCCGCCCTTGCCGGAAGCAACGGCGATGATGTTGCGCACCTGCGGCAGCGGGCTGAGGTCCTTCTGCACGCGATGCGCCTGCACGCGGGTACCGATGCCCACGGTGACGGCGTGCACGCCCGGCAGCGCCCGCACCGCCTTCTCGACCTCGGCCTTCAGCGCCTCGTGCCAGCCCAGCGCGGGATAGGCCAGCAGCAGGTCCACGGCGACCTTGCCCGCATCCACGCCGACGCCGCGCACGGCATGCGCCGCGACGAGGTCCTGGCCCGTATGGGGGTCCACCACCGTCGCCAGCGCGGCGCGGACGGCGTCGGGGGTCGGGGCGTCGGCACTGGCGGTCATGCGGTTCTCTCGAGCCTCGGGATCGCCGCGCGGGGGCCGGCGTGAGCCCGTCATTCTACCCGGGCTCTGCGATAATCGCCGGATGAACGCCGCCCCCGCCCTCGTCACCACCGCCCTGCCCTACGCCAACGGCCCCCTGCACCTGGGCCACCTGGTGGGCTACATCCAGGCCGACATCTGGGTGCGTGCCCGCCGCATGCAGGGCCGCGAAGTCCACTTCGTCTGCGCCGACGACGCCCACGGCACGCCGATCATGCTGGCGGCCGAGAAGGCCGGGCAGTCGCCGGAAGACTTCATCCGCGGGATCCAGGCCGGGCACGAGCGCGATTTCGCCGCCTTCGGCGTGGCCTTCGACCACTACCATTCGACCCATTCGGCGGAAAACCAGGCCCTCGCCAACCTGATCTACGGCCGCCTGCGCGACGGCGGCGCGATCGCCCGGCGCTCGATCCAGCAGCTGTACGACCCGGTGCGGGAGATGTTCCTGCCGGACCGCTACATCAAGGGCGAGTGCCCCAACTGCGGCAGCCCCGACCAGTACGGCGACAACTGCGAGGTCTGCGGCAAGGCCTACTCGCCCACCGACCTGAAGAACCCGCGCTCGGTGGTCTCGGGCGCGACGCCGGAGCTGCGCGACTCGGAGCATTACTTCTTCGAGCTCGGCAAATTCGAGGCGGTGCTGCGCGAATGGCTGGCCGGCGACGTCGCCTCGCCGGCGGTGAAGGCCAAGCTCGGCGAATGGCTCGAGGGCGGCCTGCGCGACTGGGACATCTCCCGCGACGCACCCTACTTCGGCTTCCCGATCCCCGACGCGCCGGGCAAGTTCTTCTACGTCTGGCTGGACGCGCCGATCGGCTACCTCGCGAGCTTCCGTGCCTTTTGCGATCGCAGCCCGGGCGTGGACTTCGACGCCTTCCTGCGCGCCGGCAGCGCGGCCGAGATGCACCACTTCCTCGGCAAGGACATCATCAACTTCCACGGCCTGTTCTGGCCGGCGATGCTGCACGGCGCCGGATTCCGCACGCCGACCCGCCTGCACGTCAACGGCTACCTGATGGTGAACGGCGCCAAGATGTCGAAGTCGCGCGGCACCTTCGTCATGGCGCGCACCTACCTCGACGCCGGCATCGATCCCGAGGCGCTGCGTTACTACTTCGCCACCAAGTCGAGCGGCGGCGTGGACGATCTCGACCTCAACCTCGAGGACTTCGTCGCGCGGGTGAATTCCGACCTGGTCGGCAAGTTCGTCAACCTCGCCAGCCGGGCCTCCGGCTTCGTCACCCGGCATTTCGATGGCAGGCTCGACCGTCGCCTCGCGCCGGGCGCACGCGACCGCGTGGACGACGCGCTGGCGAGCCTGCCGCTGGTCGAGCGCGCCTACGCGGAGGACGACTTCGCGGCCGTGGCGCGCGAGGCCATGCGCCTGTGCGACCTGCTCAACCAGCGCTGGGACGAGGCCAAGCCCTGGCTGCTGGCCAAGGACGAATCCCGCGCCGCCGAACTGCAGCAAGTCTGCAGCGAGGTGCTGCTCGGCTTCCATGTCGTGGCCACCTTCCTGGCGCCGATCCTGCCGGCGCTGGCGGCCCGCGCGCGCGCGTTGTTCGGCGTGGCCAACGCCCGTTTCGATGCATTGTCGCGACCGCTGCCCGCCTCGATCCGTCCCTACGAGCCGCTCTTGACCCGCATCGATCCCGCGCAGGTGAAAGCCATGGTGGAAGCCTCGAAGGAAGACCTGAAGCCGACCCCCGCGACGGATTCGGCAACGAAGGCGCCTGCCGCAAAGTCCACGACCGGGACGGCCGGGGATGCGCCCGCGGCGGCATCGCCAGTGTCCACCCCCGCCAGCACCGCCGCGCCCACCATCGGCATCGACGATTTCGCCCGGCTCGACCTGCGCATCGGCGTGGTGCTCGAATGCGACTTCGTCGAGGGCTCCGACAAGTTGCTGCGTTTCAGGCTCGACGCCGGCGAACTCGGCGAGCGGCAGGTCTTCTCCGGCATCCGCGGCAGCTATGGCGAGCCCGAGAAGCTGGTGGGCCGCAAGGTGGTGTTCATCGCCAACCTCGCGCCGCGCAAGATGCGCTTCGGCATCAGCCAGGGCATGATCCTGTCGGCGGGCGACGAGCGCGGCCTGTTCCTGCTGGATGCCGATGACGGCGTGGCCGCCGGCATGCCGGTGAAGTAAGGCGCCCGACGACGACGATGCCTTCGGCGCCCGACCCGCGGAACCTGGCGGCGCTGGTGGAGGCGATCCAGCAGCAGCTGCCGCAGACCCAGTGCGCGCAGTGCGGCTTCGATGGCTGCCGGCCCTATGCCGAGGCCCTGGCGCGGGGCGAAGCAGACATCGACCGCTGCCCGCCTGGCGGCGACGCCGGTGCACGCGCGCTCGCGCAATTGCTGGACCGCCCGGCGAAGCCCTTCGACCGAGCCCGCGGCGCGCACAAGCCGCCCCAGCTGGCCTGGATCCGCGAGTCCGACTGCATCGGTTGCACCAAGTGCATCCAGGCCTGCCCGGTGGACGCGATCGTGGGCGCATCCAAGCTGATGCACACGGTCATCGCCGAGCTGTGCACGGGCTGCGAGCTTTGCCTGCCGCCCTGCCCGGTGGACTGCATCGAGCTGCACGCCGTGCCGGTGCCTCAGAGCCTCTCGACGCGGTAGCCCTCGGCCCGCAGCAACTGGACCAACCCGTCGCGTCCCACCAGGTGCAGGGCGCCCACCACCACGAGGGTATCGTCGGTGCCGGCGCGATCGAGCATGCCGCGCACCTGCGGCAGCCAGGCCTGGTTGCGCTCGACGTTGATGCGCCGGTAGAGGTCGGCGTACCGCGCCGCCAGGTCGTTCACCATCTCCGCCTCGATTGCCTTCTCGTCGCCGCGCCGCCAGCTCGCGTGCAGGGCATCGAGGTTGCCGCCGCCGTCCCGTGCGTCATCGAGGAATTCGTCGAGCATCTCGCGCTGGGCGGCCAAGGGCATGCCCGACAGGATGCCGATCTGGTGCGCCGCGGTCTCGAGCCCGGAAGTCGGCTTGCCGGCATCCGCGGCTTGCGTCATCAGATGCCGATCCAGGCCGAGCTTGGAATCGAAGCCCTGCTGGACCAGTTCGCCCGACAGCAGGCTGAGCGAGACGAACCAGGGTGCGAAAGCGTCCAGGTTCGCCACGTCGATGCCCTTGCGGCGGCAATAGGCCTTCAGCCGCGCCAGTGTCGCCGGCGGCAGCACGCCCGACAATCGCTGTCCGGCCGGCAGGCGCCCCGCCTTGAGCAGTTGCTGCATCAATTGGGGGGATTCCATCTCGCCCGGCGGGACCTCGAAGGCCAGCCGCTCGGCATCGGCGAAGGCCGCCTGCACGGTCGCCGGCAGCGGATAATCGTCGGGCTTGAGCGCATGGAAGGAGCCCAGCAGGTACACCGAATTGTCGGCGTCGCTGACCTTCCAAAGCAGCGCTCGCGGCTCCGGCGCCTTGGCCTGCGAACACGCCGCGAGCAGGGCCAGCGCCGCGGCGGCGATGCGCAGTGCGCGCATCAGTGGCCGCCCGCGACCGGATTCTTCAGAGGCTTCTTCTCGCCGGCGCGGATGGCGAGGTCCAGGCGATTGGAATTCGGCGGCAGCGGACAGGTCGCGAAGTCGGTGAAGGCGCACGGTGGGTTGTAGGTCTTGTTGAAGTCGATGACGGTGGTGCCGTCCGCGCCGGGATACTCGGCGTAGAGGTAGCGCGCCGCCGGATAGCTCTCGTGGCCGCTGGTGCGGTCGGCGAAGTTCAGGAACAGGCGATGGTCGCCCTCGTCCACCGCCTCGAGCGTGTAGGCCTTGCCGCCGTGGGTGAAGGTCAGCGTGCCGGGGTTGTCCATCGCCTCCGTCATGCTCAGCACATTGAGGATTTCGATCTTGTGGCCGGGCGGATGCGGCGTGAACTTCGCCACCACCCGGAAGGACGGATCCAGGTCGAAGTAGGCGATGCCCGGAAAGCCCGTGCGCGTGGGCGCCAGCGCATCGCGCACCCGCAGCGCGTAACGGTCCCCGCGTTTGATGACGATGAAGCTGGCATCGCCCTTGTTGAAGCCGACCACGGTCGGACCGGCCTCGCCGGCATCGGCGTCGGCCACCAGGACAACCGTACCGGCGGCGGGCTGGCCGTCGACGGTGACCTCGGCGCCGGGCTCGGGCGTGAACAGCAGGCGGTTGTCACGCTCGCGCTTGACGATGCCCAGGTGCGGCGGGCCGACGTCGAGGCGCGTGCCGTTGTCGGCGGCGGACCCGACCCGCGTCGTGCCCACCTCGATCCAGTGCATGCCCACCAGCGACAGCCAGCCGTCGGCCTTTTGCAGGCGCTGCAGGCGCGCGGCGCGCTCGTCCTGGACGTCCTTGACCCAGGCGGCGTGGCGAGCCTTCGCCGCGGCGTCGTCGGGCGCCGGCGCGGGGGCCTTGTCGCAACCCGCCATCAGCATCACCAGGATGGAGGTGGCGAACAGTCCGGTCTTGGTCATCTCAGCGTCCCCGCAGGAAGAGTTTGTCGAGTTCGGCCTTGCTCAGCTGCACCCAGGTCGGCCGGCCGTGGTTGCATTGCCCGGAACGCTCGGTGGCTTCCATGTCGCGCAGGAGCGCGTTCATCTCCGCCAGGCCGAGTCGCCGGTTGGCCCGCACCGAGGTGTGACAGGCCAGGGTGGACAACAGTTCATTGCGTGCCTGCTCGAGCACGCGGCTGTCGCCGTGTTCGCGCAATTCATCCAGTACGTCCAGCACCAGCGCGCGCGGTTCCTCGTCCGCCAGCAGGGCCGGGACGGCGCGAACGCTCAGCGATTGCGGGCCCGTGCGTCGCACCTCGAAGCCGAGTGCCGCCAGCGCCCCCGCCTGCTGTTCGGCGAGGTCGGCTTCGCGTTCGGCCACCGCCAGGGTCACCGGCACCAGCAGGACCTGCGAACGGATGCCGCCTTCGTCCTGCGCCTGCTTGAGGCGTTCGTAGGTGATGCGCTCGTGGGCGGCGTGCATGTCCACCAGCACCAGGCCCTCGGCGTTCTCGGCCAGGATGAAGACACCGTGCAATTGCGCCAGGGCGAAGCCCAGCGGCGGTGCGACGCGATCGTCGGCGGCCGGCAGCGCGGGCGCCGGGCGCTCGGCGAGCGCCACGTCCGCATCGCCGGCCTGGGCGTCGCGCCCGTAGAGCAGCGCATACGAGGCCATCGCCTCGCGCACGGGCAAGCCCAGTGCGGCCTGCGAGGGTGCATAGCGTGCGAACGACTCGCTCGCGGGCGCCGACATGCCGGCAAGCGGTGGCGAGGCGATCGCACCGGCGCGCGTGCCCGCCAGCGCCTCGTGCAGGGTCCGATAGACGAAGTCGTGCACCAGCCGTCCGTCGCGGAAGCGCACTTCGTGCTTGGCCGGATGCACGTTGACGTCGACGCGCCGAGGATCGATTGCCAGGAACAGCACGAAGGCCGGGTGACGCCCGTGGAACAGCACGTCGGCGTAGGCCTGCCGCACCGCATGCGCCACCGTGCGATCGCGTACCGCGCGGCCGTTGACGTAGAAGTACTGCTGGTCGGCGCTCGAACGCGCGGCGGTCGGCAGGCCGACCCAGCCTTGCAGGCGCAGGCCCGCGCCCTCGTGGTCCAGGCGCAGGCAGCGCGAGGTGAACTCCTCGCCCAGCGCCTCGGCCACCCGCGCCAGCGCATCGGCGTCGGCGGCGACGGGGCGGTAGCCGCGCACCGCGCGGCCGTTGTGGCTCAGGCGAAGCTCGATCCCGGGCCTGGCCAGTGCCAGCGAACGCAGCCAGTCCTCGACGTGGCCGAGTTCGGTGCGTTCGGCGCGCAGGAACTTGCGGCGCGCCGGCACGTTGAAGAACAGGTCGCGCACTTCCACGGTCGAACCGACCGGATGCGCCTGCGGGCGCAGCGGCGCGAGCTTGCCGCCCTCCACCTCCAGCCGGCTGCCATGGGCGTCGTCCGCACGCCGCGTACTAAGCGCGAAGCGGCTGACGGAGGCGATGGACGGCAGGGCCTCGCCGCGGAAGCCAAGCGTGCCGACCTGCTCGAGGTCTTCGAGCGAGGCGATCTTGCTGGTGGCGTGGCGCGCCACCGCCAGCGGCAGTTCGTCCGGCGCCATGCCGCAGCCGTCGTCGCGGATGCGGATCAGGCGGATGCCGCCCTCCTCCAGCTCCACGTCCACGCGGCGGGCGCCGGCGTCGAGCGCATTCTCGACCAGTTCCTTGACCACGGACGCGGGCCGCTCGACCACTTCGCCGGCGGCGATCTGGTTGACGAGGGTGTCGGGGAGCAGGCGGATCGAGGGCACGGCGGTCGGCGCGGGAGACAGCAGCGCCGATGATAGCAGCGGGCCCCGCCGGGCCGTCCTCGAAGCCCTACTTCGGCGCGGAGGCCATCAGGGGAATGGTCAGGGCCTCGCCGACCCGGACGGTGTCGTCCTGACGCCGGTTGGCGGCGCGGATGCTGTCCACGCCCACGCCGTGGCGGGCGGCGATCAGGCTGAGCGTTTCGCCGCGGGCGACCACGTGCATGCGGCTGGACGGGCGCGCGGCCTCGTTGCTCGCGAACCAGCTGCCCGGCGGGGGCTGGTCGGTGAAATAGCGCCGCACGCCCTCGGTGATGGCGCCGGCCAGGCGCTGCCGGTAGCCGGCATCGGCGAGGCGCTTCTCTTCGGCCGGGTTGGTGATGAAGCCGGTCTCCACCAGCATCGAGGGCACGTCCGGCGAGCGGAGCACCACGAAGTTGGCGCGCTCGATCTGCGGCTTGTGCGCCTTGCCGACGTTCTTGAGCGCGCCCAGCACCTGGTTGGCCACATCGTCCGAGGCGCGCATGGTGGCGCTCTGCGACAGGTCGAGCAGCACCGCCGCGAGGTTGTGGTCCTTCTGGTCGAGTTGCACGCCGCCGACGAGGTCGGCCGCGTTTTCCTGGTCGGCCAGCCAGCGCGCCGCCTGCGAAGACGCGCCGCGGGTGGACAGCACGAACACCGAGGCGCCGCTGGCGGTGTGGTTGGGCGAGGCGTCGGCGTGGATGGAGATGAACAGGTCGGCCTGCGCGGCGCGGGCCTTCATGTAGCGCTGCTGCAGCGGCACGAAGCTGTCGCCGTCGCGGATCAGCACCGCGCGCATGCCGGGATCGGCGTTGATCTGGCGCGCCAGTTCGCGCGCGACTTCCAGGGTCACGTGTTTCTCGCGCACGCCGGTCGGACCGTGCGCGCCGGGGTCCTTGCCGCCGTGGCCGGCGTCGATCGCCACCACCAGCTTGCGCTGGCCGGGGCCGAGTACGTCCTGCACCGTCTTGGCGGGGGCGGGTCTGTTCGCGGCGACCGCGGGCTTGGCCGCATCCACCGCCGCGGGCACGACCGCGGCGGCCGGTTTCGAAGTCTCCGGAGGGACTGCGGTGTTCGGCGACGGGATCCGCGTGTCGGTGCCGGTGAGGGGATCCCCGGCGGGGAATATGTCTTTCCGGGCGACTGCGGGAACCTCGGTCTTGGAGCCAGGCGCGGCTAAATCGGCCCTGGCCACTTGCACTGGGGTCGGGGTCGACACGATCGCCGACGCGACGGCGGCCGGCCGCGGGGCGCCGAGTTCGAGGGTCAGCAGGGCCGCCCCGGGCAGGCGCTCCACCCGGCTGCGCGCCGGCTGGGCCGAGCCAAGCTCGAACACCACCCGGAGCGTGCCCGACGCAGGTTGGCCCGTACGCACATGCGCCACCACGCCGTTCGGGGCAGGAGCCTGGAAACCGGCGGCCAGGCGGCTGCCCGGCAGGTCCACGACCAGCCGCTCGGGGTTATGGAGGCTGAAGTATTTGTAGTCCCCGCCCGCGCCCTGGAGCTGGAGTTCGATGCGGGTGCCCGCGTCGTCCTCCAGCACGCGAATGCCCTGCAGGTCGGCTGCTGCGGCGGGTGCCGACAGGCAGGCCAGCAGGGGCAAAACGGCTGTCAAGGGCGCAGTCCGACTCATGACCGGGGATTGAATCACCGGATTTTTACAATTGCAAGGGTTTTCCCTTTGGAATCCGGGACCTGCCGGACTTTCCTCGGAACCGGTTCAGGAGGTTTCGTTAAACGCCGGTCCCGGTGCCGCCGCCAGGCGCGCGAGCCACTCCCCGCCCACAGGCGATCCGGCGTCCAGCCGGGCCTGCCGACCCTCCCCGGCCACGGCCAGGTCAATGATCAGATCCGCGGGCGGCAGGGCGCCGCCACCGCGTTCGGGCCATTCCACCAGCACCAGCCGCAACTCGGGCAGCGCTTCCTGCAAACCGAGGAACTCGAGCTCGGCGGCGTGGGCGATGCGGTACAGGTCCAGGTGCGCAGCCTCCCCCCGCGCGAGCCGATGCCGTTCCACCAGGGTGTACGTCGGGCTCTTGATCGGTCCCCGCGCGCCCAGGGCCAGCAGCATGGCCCGCGCCAGCGCCGACTTGCCGGCGCCGAGGTCGCCGCGCAAGTAGACCACCCCGGCATCGCCGAGGCTTGCCGCCAGCCGCGCCCCCAGTGCCTGGGTGGCCGCCGGGTCGGGCAGCCGCAGCACGAGGCTCATTCGGGGTTCGCCAGCCGCCGCAGGTGCGGGAACAGGTCGGAGGGCAGCAGCCCGCGTTCGCCGTCGATGCGCGCGGCGGCGTCGCCCGCGGCGCCGTGCAGCAGCGCGCCGAATACGGCGGCGCGGAAGTTGGACAGGCCCTGCGCGTGCAATGCGGCGATCACGCCGGTGAGCACGTCGCCCATGCCGCCGGTGGCCATTCCGGGATTGCCCGCGCCGATGACCGCGGGCGTCTCGCCCGGCGCCGCCACCAGCGTGCCCGCCCCCTTGAGCACCACCACGCAGCCGAAACGCTCCGACAGGCGCGAGACCGCGTCGAAACGATCGGCCTGCACGTCCTGGTTGCTGCAGCCAAGCAGGCGCGCGGCCTCGCCCGGATGCGGCGTGAGGATCGCCTGCGGCAAGGGCCGCGGATGCAGGGACAGGAGCGTGAGGCCGTCGGCGTCGAGGATCAGCGGCTTGCCGCAGGCCACCGCGGCCTCGAACAGTTCGCGGCCCCAGTCGGCGCGGCCGAGGCCGGGCCCGACCGCCAGCACGCCGGCGCGCTGCAGCAGCGGCGCCAGCGCATCGGCATCCTCCACCGCATGCGTCATCGCTTCCGGACGCGCGGCGACCAGCGCCGCCACGCCTTCGCTGCGCGTCGCCACGCTGGCCAGGCCCGCGCCGGCGCGCAAGGCCGCCTCGGCGCACAGGCGCACCGCACCGCCCATGCCCATCTCGCCGCCGATGCACAGCACGTGGCCGTGCTCGCCCTTGTGGGCGTTGGCGTGCCGCGGCGCCAGCCCATCGGCGAGATCCGCGGGAAGGTAGAGGCCCGCGCTCGACGGGAAGCGTTCCAGGAACGAATCCGCCAGCCCGAGCGCATCGAACACGACCTCGCCGGCGGCATCGCAGCCCTGCCCGGTATGCAGGCCGCGCTTGGCGGCGAGGAAGGTGATGGTGGCGTCGGCCTGGATGCAGTCGCGCTCGGCATGGCCGCGGTCGCAGTCCAGTCCGGAGGGCACGTCGATCGCGAGCACCGGCAGGCGGGTGGCGTTGATGCGCTCGATCATCGCCTGCGCCACGCCGTGCATGCCGCGCGCCAGGCCGATCCCGAACAGCGCATCCACCCACAGGTCCACCTCGGGCAACTGGCCGTCGAAGACGCGGGTCACGCCGCCGGCCTCGCGCCAGTCGTTCCAGGCGCGCTTGGCCTCCTCGGTGCGCGGCGCGCCGTCCGGACCGACCAGCACCTGCACGTTGCAGCCGGCCGCGCGCGCCAGTCGCGCCAGCACGTAGCCATCGCCGCCGTTGTTGCCGGGGCCGCAGGCCACGCCGATGCGCTGCACCCGCGGCCAGCGCGCCTGCAGCAGTGTCCAGGCGGCAGCGCCGGCGCGGCCCATGAGTTCGTAGCCGGCCAGGCCCAGGGTTTCCTGCGCGGCCGCTTCGATCGCGCGGGTCTGGGCGGCGGTGTGCAGGGGCAACGGCGACAGCATCGCGCCACTATACTGGCCGGATGCCGGATCTGCGCGCCCTCGCCGAGGACATCAAGGGCTGGAGCGCGGAGCTCGGTTTCCAGCAGGCGGGCATCGCCGGGATCGAGCTCGGCGCCGACGAGGCCCACCTGCGCGACTGGCTCGCGCAAGGCCAGCACGGGCGGATGGACTACATGGCCCGCCACGGCGACAAGCGTTCGCGTCCGGCCGAACTGCAGCCGGGCACCCTGCGCGTGATCTCGGTGCGGCTCGATTACGGCGATGGCGACGATGCGGGCGCCTGGGCGACGCTGGCCGACGGCGAACGCGCCTACGTGGCCCGGTATGCGCTCGGCCGCGACTACCACAAGCTGATGCGCAACCGCCTGCAAACCCTCGCCGATCGCATCGGCGCGGCGGTCGGCCCATTCGGCCATCGCGTATTCGTCGATTCGGCGCCGGTGCTCGAGCGGGCGCTGGCGCGCGACGCCGGGCTCGGCTGGATCGGGAAGAACGCCTGCCTGATCAACCGCGATGCCGGCAGCTGGTTCTTCCTGGGCGAAATCTATACCGACCTGCCCTTGCCGGTGGACGCGCCGGCGAGCGCGCACTGCGGCACCTGCACGCGCTGCATCGAGGTCTGCCCGACCGGCGCGATCGTCGCGCCGAACCGCGTGGATGCGCGCCGCTGCATCAGCTACCTGACCATCGAGCTGAAGGGGACGATCCCCGAGGAACTGCGCGCCCCGATGGGCAACCGCATCTTCGGCTGCGACGACTGCCAGCTCGCCTGCCCCTGGAACAAGTTCGCGCGCCGCAGCGACGAGCCCGACTTCCGCGCCCGCAACGGGCTCGACCGCGCCACCCTCGGGCAGCTGTTTTCCTGGAGCGAAGCGGAATTCCTCTCACGCACCGAAGGCTCGGCGATCCGCCGCACCGGCCACGAGAGCTGGCTGCGCAACATCGCGGTGGCGCTGGGCAACGCACCGACCACGCCCGCGGTGCTGGCCGCGCTGGCTTCGCGCGCGGACGATGCCTCGCCGGTGGTGCGCGAGCACGTGGCCTGGGCCTTGGCCCGCCATGCCGACGCGGGAATCAACGACGCGCGCGCAGTTCCCTGAGCAAGGCCGCGGTGATGGGGTCGGCCGGCTCGTCGGCGACCGCCGCCTCCGCCGCCACCGCCGGCAGCAGGCGGTTCGCGATCTGCTTGCCAAGTTCCACGCCCCACTGGTCGAAGGCGTTGATGCCCCACAGCAGCGACTGCACGTAGACGCTGTGCTCGTACATGGCCAGCAGGGCGCCGAGACTGGCGGGCGTGAGCTCGTCCAGCAGGAAGGTGGTCGAGGGCCGGTTGCCCGGATAGGCCTTCTGCGCATCGGCATTCGCCGCGCCGTTGGCCAGCGCCTCGCCCTGCGCCAGCAGGTGGGCCAACAGGGCGTCATGACTGGGGCGATGCGGGTGCGCGGGCCGCGCCACGCCGATGAAATCCGCCGGCACGCTGTCGGTGCCCTGGTGCAGGGCCTGGAAGAAGCTGTGCTGGCTGCTGGTGCCCGGCCCGCCCCAGAGCACCGGCACGGTGGCCACCGCGACCGGCGTGCCGTCGTGGCGCACCGACTTGCCCAGGCTCTCCATCACCAGTTGCTGCAGGTAGGCCGGCAGCAGCGCGAGGCGGTCGTCGTAGGGCAGCACCGCATGCGTGTCCAGGCCCAGGCCATTGCGGTTCCACACCACCGACAACGCGTGCAGGATGGCGAGGTTGCGCGCCGGCGCGGCCTCCAGCACGTGCGCGTCCATCGTCGCCGCGCCCCCGAGCAACTCGCGGAAGCGCGGCATGCCCAGCGCCAGTGCGACCACGAAGCCCACCGCGGACCACAGCGAATAGCGTCCGCCGACCCAGTCCCACATCGGCAGGATGCGCTCGGCCGGGATGCCCAGGGCCGCCGTCTTGTCGACATTCGCCGACACCGCGTACAAGCGAGCATCGTCACCCAGCCAGGGCCGCAGCAGCGCGGCGTTGAGCAGGGTTTCCTGCGTGCCGAAGCTCTTGGACACCAGCACCACCGCGGTACGCGCGGGATCCAGTCGCGCCATCAGCGCGGCGGTGTTGCCGGCGTCGGCATTGTTCAGGAAGTGGATGCGCATACGGCCGCTGCCGAAGTCGCGCAGCGCCTCGACCGCGAGGCGCGGCCCGAGGTCCGAACCGCCGATGCCGACATTGACCACGTCGGTGACCTCGCTCGCGCGCAAGGACTCCACCAGCACTTCCATGCGCGCGAGCGCGTCGGTGACCTGCGCGCGCGCGCCATCCACCACCGGACCCCGGCCGAGCGCGCTGCGCAGCGCGGTATGCAGGGCCGGGCGCGCTTCGGAGGGGTTGACCTGGGCGCCATCGAACATCGCGCGCAGGCCCGCGGGCACGTCGGCGGCTTCGGCCATCGCGACCAGGTGCCTCCAGGCCTCGGCGTCCACCCGCTGGCGCGCGAAGTTCGCGTAGATCGGGCCGACCCGCAGGGACATGGCTTCGGCGCGATCCGCCGGCTCGCGGACCAGGTCGACGAGGTGGCGATCCACCAACCTCGCCGCATGCCCGGTCAGGGCCGCCCACTCCGCCTCGATGCGCATCGCCGCTCCGTCAAGTAAGGGATGCACGAGTGTAGCAACTCGGTTCAATGCATCGCGGCGCGCGGCCGCGAGCGGTTTGGCCGCCGTCAGGCGGCGCCGTCGAACTCGAGGTTGTCGATCAGGCGCGTGCGCCCCAGCCTTGCGGCGATGAGCGCCAGGAGCCGGGGCTCGTCGCTGCGCCGCGGCCGCGTCAGGTCGCTGCGGCGAACCTCGGCGTAGTCGACCACGAAGCCCTCGGCGGCCAGCGCGGCCTCCGCCTGTTCCTCGATCTCCTGCACCGGCCGGCCTTGCGCGGCCTTCTCGCGCATGCGCTGCAGCACGCGGTGGATGGCAGTGGCGGTCTGCCGCTCGGCGCCCTGCAGGTACTGGTTGCGCGAACTCATCGCCAGGCCGTCGGCCTCGCGCAGCGTCGGCGCCGGCACGATCTCCACCGGGAAGCTCATCTCGGTGGCCATGTAGCGGATCACCTGCAGTTGCTGGTAATCCTTGCGCCCGAACACCGCGATGTCCGGCTGCACCATGTTGAACAGCCGCGCCACCACTTGCGCCACGCCGTTGAAATGGCCCGGCCGGTGCGCGCCGTCGAGGATATCGGTGATCCCGGGCACGTGCATCTGCACGCAGCCCATCGTGCCGAAGGGGTACATCTCCTCCACCGGGGGCAGGAAGGCCGCGTCGCAACCGCGCGCGGCCAGGCCCTGCAGGTCGGCATCCGGCGTGCGCGGGTACCGCGCGTAGTCTTCGTTGGGCCCGAATTGCGTCGGGTTGACGAAGATGCTCGACACCACCCGGTCGCTGTGCTCGCGCGCCAGTTCCACCAGCGCGTAATGCCCCGCGTGCAGGTTGCCCATCGTCGGCACGAAGCCGACGCGCAGGCCCTCGCGCTTCCATTCGCCGACCAGGGCGCGCAGCGCGGCCACGGTTTCACATGTGTGCATCACTGGTATCCGTGTTCGGGGGCGGGAAAGCTGCCGTCGCGCACCGCCTGCGCGTACGCCTCGACCGCCCCGGCGACCGAGCCGCCCTGGGCGAGGAAATCCTTGACGAATCGGGGACGCCGATGGCCCGAATTGATGCCGAGCATGTCGTGCAGCACCAGGATCTGGCCGTCGCAGGACGGGCCCGCGCCGATGCCGATGGTCGGGATCGCCAGGTCGGCAGTGATCGCCGCCGCCAGCGTGCTGGGCACGCACTCGAGCACGAGCGCCTCGGCGCCCGCCTCCGCCACCGCGCGGGCCTCGGCGCGCAGGCGCTCGGCGGCGGCCTGCTCGCGGCCCTGTACCTTGTAGCCGCCCAGGCGCAGCACCGATTGTGGCGTCAGGCCCAGGTGCGCGCACACCGGGATCTCGCGATGGGCCAGGAACTCGATGGCCTCGAGCATCGGCCCGGCGCCCTCGATCTTGACCATGCTCGCGCCGCCTTCGGCCAGCATCGGCGTCGCCGACTCCAGCGCGCGCAAGGGCGTGGCGCAACTCTGGAACGGCATGTCCGCGACCAGCAGCGCGGACGCCAGGCCGCGCGACACCGCAGCGCAGTGGTAGGTGATGTCGGCGACGGTGACCGGCAAGGTGCTGTCGCGTCCCTGTATCACCATGCCCAGCGAATCGCCGACCAGTACCAGGTCCACGCCGGCGCCATCGAGCACCCGGGCGAAGCTGGCGTCGTACGCGGTCAGGGCGACGATGCGGCGACCCTCGCCCTTCATCGCGCGCAGGTCGGGAACGGTCAGCCTGGGCCGACGTGAAGCCTTGGCGGAATCGGCATACATGGCGTGCCTCGCGTGACCTTGCGGTCGGTCAGTCCAGTTCGCGCAGGCCGGTGGCATCCACGCCGGCCAGCAATGCGTCCACGCGGCCCCGCCCGGGAATCTCCAGCGTGGGCGCGATCCGCGACAAGGGTAGCAGCACGAAGGCGCGCTCATGCAGCGACGGATGCGGGACCTGCAGGCCAGGCTCGTCGATGCTCTCCTCGCCGTACAGCAGCAGGTCGAGGTCGAGCGTGCGTGGGCCCCAGCGCTCGTCCGGTCGACGAACGCGACCGAAGCGTTCCTCGATCTCGAGAAGGCGCTGCAGCAGTTCCCGCGGCGCGAGGCGGGTCTGCAATTCCGCCACGCCGTTGGTGAATTCCGGCTGGTCCGTTCGGCCCCACGGCGGCGAGCGGAACCAGGGCGACTGGTTGCGGATGCTGGTCTGTGGCAGGCCGTCGATCGCCCAACAGGCTTCGGCCAGCGTGGATTCCACGTCGCCCACGTTGGCGCCGAGCCCGATGAAGGCGCGCACGGCCGGCTGCATCAGTCCGCCCCCCCGGCGGGAGCACCGGCCGCGGCGCCCGGCGGACGGCGGCGACGGCGCCGACGGCGCGGCGGCGCGGCGGACGCGGGCGCATCCTCGTCGCCGTCCGCGTGGCCGCCATGGGCCGGTCCGCGGTGCGACTCCAGGGATTCGGCCAGGTGTTCGGGCGAAGTGGCCTGCGCCTCGCGCCAGAACGCCAGGTCCTCGTTGAGCTCGGGCGTGGTCGCCGCGCGCAGTTCGAGGAAATCGAAGGCCGCGCGGAAGCGCGGATGCGCCAGCAGGCGGAACACGCGCTTGCGCTGGCGTTGCTGGAAGCGCGGCTGCAAGAGCCAGATCTCCTGCATCGGCTGCGAGAAGCGGCGCGGCAGCGCGATGCGCTCGGCCTGGTGCAGGGTGACGCGGTCGGCGGCGCGCTGCTGCGCGGCAAGCGCCTCCACGCCGGACTTCTGCAGCACCGCCAGTTCGCGGCAGTAGGCCGGCCACAGCAGGGCCGCGAACAGGAAGGCCGGCGTCACCGGCTTGTCCTCGCGCACCCGCGCGTCGGTGCTGCGCAAGGCGCCCAGCAGCGTCCCGCGCAGTGCGCCGCTGCGGTTGGTCGCCAGGGCCTTCGCCGTCTCTCCGAACAAGGCGGGCAGCAGGCCGTGGCGTTCCAGCCCGAGGAAGCTGCGTTCGCCGTGGCCGGCCATGAACATCTTCAGGCATTCGTCGAACAGGCGCGCCGGTGCGGCGCCCGACAGCAGCGAGGCCAGCCGCGGCAGCGGCTCGGCCGCGGCGGGATCGATGGAGAACTCGAGCTTGGACGAGAGCCGCACCGCGCGCAGCATCCGCACCGGATCCTCGCGGTAGCGCGACTCCGGATCGCCGATCAGCTTGAGCACCCGCGCCTGCACGTCCTCGAAGCCGCCGACATAATCGCGGACCGAGAAGTCCTCGATCGCGTAGTACAGCGCATTGGCGGTGAAGTCGCGACGCACCGCGTCGTCCTCGATGGTGCCGTAGACGTTGTCGCGGTGGATGCGGCCTTCGTCGCCCATCTCCCGGGAGCCGCTGCCGTCGTCGAGGTTGGAGCGGAAGGTGGCGACCTCGATGGTCTCGCGGCCGTAGATGACGTGCGCGAGCCGGAAGCGGCGGCCGATCAGCCGGCAGTTGCGGAACAGCGCCTTCACCTGCTCGGGCGTGGCGTCGGTGGCGACGTCGAAGTCCTTCGGGTGTCCTCCGATCAGCAGGTCGCGCACCGCACCGCCCACCAGGTAGGCGGCGAAGCCGCCCTCGCGCAGGCGATAGAGCACGCGCAGCGCGTTCGGGCTGATGTCCTTGCGGGAGATGCCGTGGCCCTCGCGGGGAACGATCCGCAGGTGCGAGGGGTGTCCGGGGCTGGTTTCCGTCATGGCGTCCTGGGCCGGAATCCTTCCGGCCGATGCGCCGCCCGAGCCTTCCCGATGAACGGGCCCAAGGCTAGGCGGCCGTGGATGAAGCCGCTATACTAGCCTGCGTCGCCGGGTTCATCCACGGTGCGTGACACATGCGCTCCCTTCGTCTAGTGGCCTAGGACACGGCCCTCTCAAGGCTGGAACAGGGGTTCGAGTCCCCTAGGGAGCGCCACTTCTCTTCCCCGGACGCGTTCATGCCTTTCGTCGTCGTCGAGAACTGCATCCGCTGCAAGTACACCGATTGCGTCGAAGTCTGCCCGGTGGACTGCTTCCATGAGGGCCCGAACTTCCTGGTCATCGACCCGGACGAGTGCATCGACTGCACCCTCTGCGAGCCCGAGTGCCCGGCCAAGGCGATCTACCCCGAGGACGATGTCCCGGCGGGCCAGGAGAACTTCATCGCCCTCAACGCCGAGCTGTCGAAGCAGTGGCCGGTGATCACCGTGCGCATCGAAGCGCCGGCCGACGCCGCCGAGTGGGACGGCAAGCCCGGCAAGCTGGTCGAACTGTTGCGCTGAAGCCGGCGCCGTCAGGAAAAAGGGCCGCGAAAGCGGCCCTTTTCACTTGCGGCGCGGGCTTGGCCCGCGCCCGGGGCGCGAGGTTCAGAGCCTGGACTTCACCTGGGTCATCAACTGCGCGGCGGCGCCGCCGGTCAGGAAACGGCCGTCGGGGCTGAGCGCCATCAGCCGGCTGCCGCCGTTGCTGTCCTGCACGCGGACCAGGAAGTCCACGCCCTGGTAGTTCACGTCGTAGCTGCCCAGCGCTTCCGAGCGACCCTTGATGGTGACGCCGCTGATGCCCTCGAGCGCCGCGCCGATCTTCGGGTACAGCTCGGTGGCGCTGCCGGCGAGGTTGATGTCGGTGGCGCTGGCGCCGGGGACGGTGCCGGAGGCGGTGTTGACCGGCGGCACGCCGGTGGCGACCGAGGTGTCGGGCATGGTCAGGCCCGGGGGCACTTCCAGCGGCTGCGACTCCTTGCTGGACAGGTAGCTGGTCTTGTCCTTGATCCAGCGGCAGCCGCTGCCCGCCGAGGCGAAGGCGACGACCACGGCGCCGAGCAGCAGCGTGCGCGTGATACGGGAAGTGGAAGTCATCGAGGTCTCCTGCGGGGTCTGGGTGGCCGGCGGCGCTTGGACGCGAGCGGCGGTCTGATGGTTCATTGTAGGTCGGATTCGATGCCCACGCAGAGCGCGTGCATGCGCTCGGCGGCATCGGCGTGCGGCGCGGACAGCGAAAGCAGCGGAAGACGCAGGCCGTGGCCCAGGCCCATGCGGGCCATCAGCGCCTTCACCGGGATCGGATTGGGCTCGACGCCGAGGAAGTCGTACAGCGGCTGCAGGCGGGCATCGAGGGCCTGCGCGCGGGCCAGCTCGCCCGCCTTGACCCAGGCCGCCATCCGCGCGAAGGCGCGCGGCACCACGTTCGACGCGACCGAGATGACGCCGGCGCCGCCGCCGGCCATGGCGCGCACGAAGGTCGGATCGTCGCCGCTGAGCAGGGCGAAGCCGGGCCGCGCGATCGCGTACAGCGCGTTCCAGCGTTCCTCGTCGCCGCGGGCCTCCTTCAGACCGACGATGCCGGGGGTGTCGAGCAGCGCCGCGACCGTCGCCGGCTGCAAGTCGCAGCCGGTGCGCCCTGGCACGTTGTAAAGCACCACCGGCAGGCCACCTTCGGCGGCCACCGCGCGATAGTGCGCCACCAGGCCCGCCTGGGTCGGGCGCACGTAGGGCGGCGTGACCACCAGCGCGAGGTCGGCGCCGGCTTCGCGGGCGAGCCGGGTCTGGGCGACGGTCCTGGCGGTACCCGACTGGCCGGTGCCGGCCAGCACCGGGACGCGGCCGGCCACCTGGGCGACGGCCGCCCGCAGCAGGCGGGCATATTCGTCCTGGGACAGGGTGGCGGCCTCGCCGGTGGAGCCGGCGACCACCACGGCGGCGGTACCGCCCGCCAGCTGGGCGTCCAGCAGGCGGCCCCAGGCAGCGAAATCGATGTCGCCGGCGGCCGTGAACGGCGTCGCCAGGGCGGTGATGCTGC
>CBININ010000012.1:0-17737 GCA_966250755.1 uncultured Gammaproteobacteria bacterium
ACGAGTACTCGCGCAGCCACAACCCGACCCGCTTCGCCTACGAGCGCTGCGTGGCCGCGCTGGAAGGCGGCACCCAGGGCTACGCCTTCGCCTCGGGGCTGGCGGCCACCGCCACCGTGCTCGACGCGCTCGACAGCGGCAGCCACGTCATCTGCATGGACGACGTCTATGGCGGCACCTACCGCCTGTTCGAGCGCGTGCGCCGGCGCAGCGCGGGCCTGGACTTCAGCTTCGTCGACCTCAACGACATGGCGGCGCTGGAGGCGGCGGTGAAGCCTTCCACCCGCATGATCTGGTGCGAGACGCCGACCAACCCGCTGCTCAAGATCGTCGACATCGCCCGCCTGGCCGAGTTCGCCCGCAAGCGCGGCATCTGGCTGGCGGTGGACAATACCTTCAGCTCGCCGATCCTGCAGCGCCCGCTCGAGCTCGGCGCGCACCTGGTGATGCATTCGGCCACGAAGTACCTCAACGGCCATTCCGACATGGTCGGCGGCATGCTGGTCGTCGGCGACGACCAGAAGCTCGCCGACCAGCTGACCTTCCTGCAGAACGCGGTGGGCGGCATCCAGGGCCCCTTCGACAGCTTCCTGGCGCTGCGCGGCCTG
Source organism: uncultured Gammaproteobacteria bacterium (assembly GCA_966250755.1). GTDB lineage: Bacteria > Pseudomonadota > Gammaproteobacteria > Xanthomonadales > Xanthomonadaceae > Arenimonas. Next base: position 609 of record CBININ010000012.1, read on the forward strand.
AAGACCCTGCACCTGCGCATGAAGGCGCATTGCGAGAACGCGATGGCGCTGGCCGACTGGCTGCAATCGCATCCGGCGGTGGAGAAGATCGCCTATCCCGGCCTGCCTTCGCATCCGCAGCACGCACTGGCGAAGCGGCAGATGGACGGCTTCGGCGGCATGGTCAGCGTCTGGGTGAAGGGCGGCGAGGACGCCGCGCGCCGGGTGATGGAGCGCACGGAGCTGTTCACCTGCGCCGAATCGCTCGGTGGCGTGGAGAGCCTGGTCAACCACCCGGCGATCATGACCCACGCCTCGGTGCCGCCGGAGCGCCGCGCCGCGCTCGGCGTGGACGACAACCTGGTGCGGTTTTCGGTCGGCGTGGAGGACATCGCCGACCTGCGCGCCGACCTGGAAACCGCGCTGGCATGAGTCCACCGGACACGCCGCTGCGCGCGGTCCCGCAGTGGCGGCTCGCCTGGGACGACCTGGTGGCGGGCCTGCGCGCACGCCGCGTGTGGATGCTGCTGGCGCGCATGGACATCAAGCAGCGCTACCGGCGTTCGATCATCGGGCCGTTCTGGATCACCATCACCATGATCATCTGGATCGCGGCGATGGGCCCCCTGTACAGCCACCTGCTGGGCATCGGCGCCGACGACTTCATTCCCTACCTGGCGATGGGCATCATCACCTGGGGCCTGCTGTCGGGCGTGCTGCTGGACGGCGCGGCCGCCTTCGTGGCCGCGGAGAACCTGGTGCGCTCGGTCAAGCTGCCCTACACCGTGCACATCCTGCGGGTGCTGCAACGCAACCTGATCATCTTCGTGCACAACCTGCTGGCCTTCGTGCCCTTCATGCTCTATCTGGGCATCCGCCCGCGCTGGGAATGGCTGATGGCCATCCCGGGGGTCGCCCTCATCCTGCTGGCGGCCCTGCCGACGGCCTTCCTGCTCGGCACGTTGAGCGCCCGCTATCGCGACCTGCAGCAGATGATCGCGAGCATCGTGCAACTGGCCTTCTTCCTGACGCCGATCTTCTGGCGCGCCGACCTGCTGGGTCCGCGTGCCTGGCTGGCGCATTACAACCCCTTCCAGATCATGCTGGAGGGCGTGCGCCGGCCGATCGTCTCGGGCATCCCCACCGCGGACGTCTACCTGCGGATCGCGGTCGTGGTCGCGATCCTGTTCGTGATCGCGGCGCCGTTCTTCGCGCGCTACCGCCGCCGACTGGCGTTCTGGATCTGACATGGCCTCGATCCGCCTGGACGCCTGCAACCTGCACCTGCCGATCTACGGCACCATCAACCGTTCGCTCAAGGGCACGGTGATGGCGACCGCCACCGGCGGACGGATCGCCTCGGCCAGCCGCCACGTCAGCGTGGTCGAGGCCCTGAGCGACGTGAGCCTGGACCTGCGCGCCGGCGATCGCCTTGGCGTGCGCGGCCACAACGGCGCGGGCAAGACCTCGCTGCTGCGGCTGATCGCGGGGATCTACGAACCGACCGCCGGGCAGATCCGGGTCGAAGGCCGCGTGTCGAGCTTCATCAACCTCGGCATGGGCATGGACCTGGAAGCCACCGGTCGCGAGAACATCCTGCTCTGCGGGTTGATGTTCGGCCTGGGCTTCGACGAGATCCAGGCGCTGACGCCGGCGATCGGCGACTTCTCCGGCCTGGGCGAATTCCTGGACATGCCGGTGCGCACCTATTCCAGCGGCATGACCATGCGGCTGGTGTTCTCGATCGTCACCAGCGTGCATCCCGAGATCCTGGTGATGGACGAATGGATGGCGGTCGGCGACAGCGATTTCGCCGAGCAGTCCGAACGCCGCCTGCGCACGCTGGTCGACCAGGCGGCCATCCTGGTGTTGGCCTCCCACAGCGAGCCGGTGATCAAGCGGCTCTGCAACCGCGTGCTCACGCTCGAGCACGGCAGGGTGGTGGGCCTGGACCGGATCGGCGAATGAGTGCCGGGGCTCCGGACGCCGCCGGACCGGCGGCGATGCGCGCGCCGCCCGCCTTCCGTACGGGAATCCGGCCGATCTTCATCATCGGCGCGCCGCGCTCGGGCACCTCGGTCATGACCTGGGCCCTGGGCCGCCACCCCAACATCCAGACCATGGAAGAAACCAACTGGCTCGCGGCCATCGCGACGGGCGGCGTCCTGGCGCATGCCGCAGGCTCGAGCCGGGGCGCACGCACGCACCTGTCCAACTCCGACCTCCCGCTGGACGCTTTCCTGCGCCGCCTCGGCGAGTTCGCCGACGAGGTGGTCCACGATGCGTTTCGCGAGCGCTGCCGCAAGTTCTACGGCAGCAGCCTCGACGGCGGCGACCTGCGGATGGAGCCCGGCTACAACCCCGAACTGCCGCTGCTGGCCAGCGCGGCGGATCCCAAGCGGCGCTGGGTGGACGGCACGCCGGCGAATACCGGCGTGCTTTGGGCGCTCGAACGCATGTTCCCCGAGGCCATGTTCATCCACCAGTTGCGACGACCCGCCGACGTGGCGACTTCGCTGCAGGGCTTCGACCGACTCGGCGCCCAGGCCTTGCCCTTGGCGGACGGGCTGGTGGCGTGGCGCGAGCACGTCGAGGCCGCCGCGCTGGCTGAACGCGCCTTCGGCGCCGGCCGCGTGTTCAGGCTCGCCTTCGAACGGATCGCGGAAGCCCCCGAAACCTTGATGCGCGACTTGTTCGACTTCCTCGGCGAGGAGTACTGTCCCGACAGCGTGGCCACGCTGGGAAGAACCCTCAACTCCTCCCAGGTGGCGTCGCGACGCGAAGCCAACGCCGAAGCAATGTTCGAGATGCCCGAATACCTCGAGGCCAGCAGCCTGTACTGGCGACTGCTGGACCAGCGACCGCCGCACGTGCCGGATCCAGCCGCCGCCGAGATCCTGCGCGACAACTTCGAGGCCCGCTGCCGCGGGCGATCGCTGCCGTGAGCGCGCCCGACGGGGGGCGCCGCGCGGTGCTGGTGCTCGGCATGCATCGCAGTGGCACCAGCGCGCTGGCGCGGGTGTTGAGCCTGCGCGGGGTCGACCTGCCGGCACACCTGATGGCGCCGAACCGCGGCAACCAGACCGGCTACTGGGAACCGGCGCCGATCGTCGCCTTCAACGACGAATTGCTCGACTACTTCGGCACCGCCTGGGACGACCCGTTCGCGGCCGTGCAGTTGCCCGAGCCGGGCCTGGTGCCACGGCGCTTCCACCATCGCGCCCGCGCGCTGCTGGAGCAGGAATTCGGCGACTCGCGGCTGTTCGTGCTCAAGGATCCGCGCAACTGCCTGCTCGGCCCGTTCTGGTCGCAGGTGTTGGCCGAGGCGGGCGTCCAGGCCGCGCGGGTGCTACTGGCGCGGCCCTGCCGCGAAGTCGCCGCCTCGCTGCTGGCGCGGGACCACTCGCTGCAGGAAGCCTCCGCCCTGCTGTACGTCACCTACGGCATCGAGGCCGCGCTGCAGGCCGATGCCGCCGTCGCGACCGTCCTGCGCTATGACCAGCTGCTGGCCGACTGGCGCGGCTCCACCGACCGCATCGCCGCCGACCACGGGCTGGACTGGTCGCGCACCGGTGCGTTCCTCGACGCCGAAGTCGCCGCGTACCTCGCGCCCGGCGCGGAGCGCCACGACGCCATGCATGCCTCGCCGCAGGTCCAGGCCTGGGTGGACGCCGTCTGGGCGTGGTACCGCGCGGCGTCCGAAGGACGGCTGGCCGACCTTGCGCCCTTGCGCGCGATCCGCGCCGAACTGGAGGCGGCGGCGGACACCTGGTCGCCCCTGGTGGCGACCCGCCGCCACCGCGCCAAGGAACTCGCGCGTTCCGAGGCTGCGGTCCGGGTGCACCTGGCCGACCGCGAAGTCGTCCTGGTTCGAACCGCCGCGGATCGCGACGAGCTGATCGGGGAGCGCGACGCGTTGCTGGCGCAGCTCGAAAAGCAGCGCGCCGAGGCGCTTGCCGAGCAGGAGCGCCAGCGCGCCGAGGCGCGGGCGCGCGACCAGGCCGAGCGCGAACGCAGCCGCGCCTACGACGAGCTCCTGCAGGAGCGCGACCGGGTGCTCGCCCGCTACCAGGCAGCGCGCGCGGACGCCAGCGATGCAGTCGCCAGCCGCGACGAGGCGCTGCGCGCCTACCAGCACACCCAGTCGGAACTCGACCACGCCCAGGCCGGTGCGCGCCGACTGGCCGAGGACGCCGAGGCGCTTCGCGCCGAACGCGACAAGGCGGTCGCGGCCTTCGATGCCACCGACCGGCTGCTGCGCGAGGCCCAGGAGGCGTTCCGCCATGCCGCCGCCGAAACCGACGCGCGTCGCGTGGAACGCGACAAGGCGGTGGCGGCCTTCGACGCCACCCACCAGCTGCTGCTCGAAGCCGAGGAGGCGTTCCGCCGCGCCGCGGCCGAGGCCGAGGCTTTGCGCGGCCAGCGCGAGGCCGCGCTGCATGAGCTGGATGCCTTGCGCATCGAGGCGATCGCGCAGAACGAACTGCTCGCCGCGGCCCGCGACACCGAGGCCCGGCTTCGCGAGGCGGGCAGCTTCGTGGAGCGGGCGCTCGAGGCGATGGCGAACGAACGCGACGACGAGCGCGCCCTTGCCGCCCAGCGCGAACTCGAGCTGGCCCAGTGGCGCGAAATGGTCGAGCGCGCCGACGCGGCGCAGGCCGCCGCCGCGGTGGAGTTGCAGCGACGCCTGCGCGAACTGGAAAGCCTGCGCACCGAGTTGCGCCGGGCCCAGGACCAACTCGCGCAGATGCACGCCTCGCGCAGTTGGCGCATCACCGCGCCGCTGCGCCACGCCGTCACCGCGGGCCGGCACATCCTGCACGTGTCACGCACCACCTTGCAGCGGCCCAAGCGCCTGTTGCTGGCGCCGCCGGCACCCACCGGCCGGGCGCTGGCGCCGATCGCGCCGGCGCCCGTGCCGGCGGCCCCGGCGTTCGCGCGACGCCGCCACCCGGGACTGCGGGCCTTCCTGGCCGCCGAGTTCGGGGAGGCAGTCGCGGGCGACGTGCTGTTGCGTATCGACCGCTACCGCCTGCCCGTGGACACCACCGACGGGCGCCATGCGGCCGATGCCGGCTGCACGCCGGAGGAAGCCCGGTCCTGGGCCGCGGAGCTGGCGCGGATCGCGGCCCAATTGCCGCCGCTGGACGAGCAGCCCGACGTTTCCATCGTCGTGCCGGTGTTCAACCAGCTGCCCTTCACGCTGGCCTGCCTCGAGTCGCTGCTGACCCACGAGACCCGCTACCGGTTCGAGATCCTCGTCGGCGACGACGCGTCCACCGATGCGACCGCGCTGGCCTTCGCCGCGCCGATCGCGCGCGTGCACTACCTGTGCCACGCCACCAACCTGGGCTTCGTGCGCAACTGCAACACGACCGCACGCCTGGCCCGCGGCCGCCACCTGGTCATGCTCAACAACGACACGGTCGTGCTGCCGGGCTGGCTGGACGAACTGGTCGCGGTGCTCGACGCCAATCCGGAGGTGGGGCTGGTGGGCTCCAAGCTGGTGTACCCCGACGGTCGCCTGCAGGAGTGCGGCGGCATCGTCTGGCGCGACGGCTCGGCCTGGAACCATGGCCGCCTGGACGATCCGCGCAAGCCCGAGCACAACTACCTGCGCGGCGCGGACTTCGTCTCCGGCGCATCGATCGCGCTGCCCTCCTCGCTGTGGCGGCGCCTGCACGGCTTCGACGAGCATTTCGCCCCGGCCTACGCCGAGGACGTGGACCTGGCCTTCCGGATCCGCGCGCAGGGCCTGTACACCCTGGTCCAGCCGCTCTCGCAGGTGCTGCATTTCGAAGGCGTGAGCGCGGGCACCGACCTCGGCCAGGGCATGAAGGCCCACCAGGTCGGCAACCTGCGCAAGCTGCGCGAACGCTGGGCGATGGCGCTCGAAGGCCATCGGCCGAACGGCGATTCGCCGGCCCTGGAGAAGGAGCGCGACGTCGGCCGCCGCCTCCTGTTCATCGACCACTGCACGCTGACGCCGAACGAGGATGCCGGCTCGCTGGTGGCCTTCGAGATCATGAAGTCCTTCCGCAGGCACGGCTACAAGGTGACCTTCATCCCCGAGGACAACTTCGCCCACATGGGCGAGGACACCCGCGTGCTGCAACGCCTGGGCGTGGAGACGATCTACCATCCGGCGTACTCGCGCATGGAGCAATTCCTGGAAGCGCGCCAGGATCCGTTCGACGTGATCGTGCTGCACCGGTTCACGGTGGGCGACCGCCACCTGGCGGCCCTGCGCGCGGCCTACCCGCGGGCGCGGGTCGTGTTCCTGGCCTGCGACCTGCATTACCTGCGCGAGGAGCGCGAGGCGGCCGTCGCGGGTGACGCCGCCGCGCAGCTGCGCGCGCGCAGGACCAAGCAGCGCGAGCTGGCGGTGGTCGGCGCGTCCGATGCGGTGGTGGTGTATTCGGATGCCGAGCAGGCGATCGTACGGGGCGAGGCACCCGGCGCGCGGGTGCTGCTGTTCCCGCTGGTGCACGACCCGGTGGCCGACCCGGCCCCCCTGGCCGACCGCGACGGCGTGTGCTTCGTCGGCGGCTACCGGCACCCGCCGAATGTCGACGCGATCCGCTGGTTCGCCGACCAGGTCTGGCCCCTGGTGCACGCGCGCTGCCCGCAGGCCACGTTGTACGTCGCCGGCAGCCACATGACCGACGAGGTCCGCGCGCTCGGCCGCCGCCCCGGCATCGAGATCACCGGCTTCGTTCCCGACCTGGAGGCCTTCCTCGCCCGGCGCCGGGTCAACGTGGCGCCGCTGCGATTCGGCGCCGGGGTGAAGGGCAAGGTCGCCGCCAGCCTCGCCAACGGACTGCCGACGGTGGGCACCCAGATCGCGGCCGAAGGCATGCAACTCACCGCGGGCGAAGACATCCTCGTCGCCGACACCGCCGAAGCCTTCGCCGACCACGTGGTCGAACTGCTGGGCAGCGACGCGCGCTGGCGCGAGGTGGCCGTGGCGGGCCTGCGCTACGCCGCGCGCGTGACCTCGCGCGCGAGTGCGCACGAACGCATCGGCCAGTTGCTGCGCGACCTGGGCCTGCCCGCCGCGGGCTGAATCGGCCCGCGGGTCACCGGCAGGCGGTGACCGCCGCCACGCGCCGCTGCGGACACAGCTGGCCGTCGCCGAGCGTGCTCGGGTAGCGCAGGCATGCCCGCGCCGGCTGCAGGCCGAAGTGTTCCGAAAGCAGCGCCTGGCCGTCCGGATTGCCTTTCGGCGCCAGCAGCCAGAGCGGGCCGCGGTGGGCGGCGATCCGCTGGCTCGCGCGCCGCAGCAGGCCGGTGCATTCGGTCGGCGCCAGGATGTTGCTGAAGACCGACACCACCGGCGTGGTCTTCGGCAGTCCTGCGGCCAGGTAGCCGACCGGTTCGCGGGTTGCGACGATGACCAGGGCGTCGGCGCCCAGCGCCGGCGGCTGCAGGCCGAAGCGCGGCGCGGCCGAGGCGGCGTGGCCCCAGTCCGGCCTGGCCGTCACCGCGGCGACCAGCGCGAGCGTGGCGACCAGCCACGCGCGGGCATGCCGCCGCGACTGCAGCCAGGTCACCAGCGCCAGGCAAGCCAGCAACTCCAGCACGCTGGCATACCGATAGATGCCCGATTGCAGCGCCCACGGCACGAAGCTGGCAACGAAGAACAGGGCGAGCCCCCAGCGACGCCGCCGCGCGGGAGCCATCGCCGCCTCCCCGCCGCGCGCGCCCCAGGCCAGCGCGGCCAGGCTCGCCAGCCCCAGCAGGAGCCGCGGATCGCGCAGCGGGATTTCGGAATAGCGCGTCGACTTGTCCAGCAGGTCGAAGGGCAGCGCCAGCACGCCTCCGAGCGAATCGACGCGGAAGCGCGCATCGGCGTAGCTGTGCGCGGGCAGCCAGGGCGAATGGAAGACGTTGTTGAAGTAGGGGAAGAACGGGTTGCCGTACAAGTCGTGCAGCATCCAGCCCCAATAGCCGTAGGTCAGCAGCAGGCCGAGCACGCCGCCCGCCGCGAGCGCGGCCAGTCGCCACACCCGCGCGATGCCACCGGGGCCGGCGAGCGCCACCGCGGCCAGGCCAAGGCAGTACACGCCCGCGGTCAGCTTCAGGCCGGCCATCGCGCCGCCCACCAGCCCCGCGAGCCACCAGCGCCGGGTGGCCGGCGTGTCCGGTTCGAGCACCAGCGCCAGCGCGCCGAGGAAGGCGGCGGAGACGAAGGCATCGTTCATCGAGCTGGCCAGCGTCGAGAAGGTCGCCGCGCCCGACAAGGCCATCAGCACCAGCACGGCCTGCGCAAGGCGCGAGGGCGGCCGGGTCGCCAGCGCGCGTTGCAGTCGCAGGAGGAAGACCAGGCTGGCGACCGTCGGCAGCAACAGCCAGGCGCTGGCCCACCACAGGCTCAGGCCGGACATCGCCAGCGCATGGAAGGGGAGGTCGAGCAGCGGATTGTGGAAGCTCTGCAGCTGGGCGGGCGCGACGTCGATCAGCAGTTTGCCGGCAACCAGCGCGTGCGGATCGTAGAGGTGGTAGTTGCGCAGGTCCCAGTTGGCATTGACCCCGTGCAGCAGGGCCAGCGCGGCCGGCAGCAGCAGAACGAGCAGGATCCGGAAAATGCGGTCGCCGCGATCCATGCGCGCGTCGCTCACGCCTCGTCCAGGCTGATCCGGACCGGGCGCCAGGACAGGTCGCGCGCATCACCCGGCGGCTGCCAGGCCTGCTCGGCATCGATCTCCAGCACGATGTCCTGGTTCGCGGCGAAGGGCCCGCGCAGGCGGATCCGCGCGCTGTCACCCGGCGCGACGACCAGTTCCCCGGCCGCCGGTCCCAGGCGGACCGCCAGCCGCTGCGCGCGCGGCAGCTCCGGCGGCGCCCAGGCCGCCAGGGACAACGCGGCAGCGTCACGCGTCGGCCGCAGCGTCACCCGCAGCTGGCGCCCGATCCAGCCGTCGGGCCACAGGCCGAGGCTGCCGTGTGGCTGCAGGACATGGCCTTCCAGGTCGAGGCGCAGCGCCGCGCGCGCCTGTTCCAGTGCGGACGCCAGCGACTCGACGTGCGCGGAGAATTCCAGTTCGCGCCGGTAGAGGAACTTCATCTGGCCCAGCAGCTCGGCGAAGCGCTGGGCCAGGTCGGCATGCGCCTCCCGGGTGAGCATCGCATCGGGAGCCAGCGTGGTGGGCATGCCGCGCGGCACGTACACCGTCGCATGCGACGCCACCGTTTCGTCTTCCGGGCGTTGCGCGGTGTAAAGGTAGATCGCGAAGGACTTGCGCGTCAGGTGCTTGCGCTCGGGCGGCAGCCGGATCTGCTCGAAGCCGTGCCAGGAGTGCTCGTTGGTTTCGAAGATCACGCAGCGGTTGAACGAGGGCAGCAACTTCACCGAGCGGTCGCTGGCCGGCGTCCACGGATCGGAGTGCAGTTCGATGCAGCCGCCCCAGGCCTCCTCCCATTCGTGGTTGAGGTAGACGATCAGGTTCAGCCGCCGATGCCAGCGGCGCCCGGGCATGATGTTGAAATCCACGTGCGCCGACAGCGCCTGGCCATCGCGGTTCTCGTGGGTGCCGCCGCCGATGTAGTCGGGGTCGTAGAGCAGGTCGGGGATGCCGGTGATCCGCGACACGAGGGCCAGGAACTCCGGCGACCGCACCTGGGCGTCGAGCTCGCTGAACACCGCGTCGAGGTTGCCGACGTCGGTGCGCACCGCCTTGTTGCCGATCAGCCCCATCTCGTTGACGGCGTGGCGATCGCTGAAGGCGGGGAAATGCGCGAGCAGGCGCTCGCAGGCGCCGCGGTCGAAGAAGCCGTCGATGCTGACGTGGCGGAAGGGTTGCGCGGACGCGAACCGGCGGGCGTACTCGTCCGCGTGCTGGAAGACTTGGGGCGCGATCATGGGTTCAGGGCGGATGCGGGAGTGCGCGCGATCAGTATAATCCGGCGCGGGGAGCCCGCGCCCGCGCGCGACGCCGATCGATCATCGTTTCCGGAGCCCATCCATGCCTCACGCACGCCTCGTCCTGCTCGCCGCGGTCCTGCTGGCGGCGGCCTGCTCGCAGCAACCCGCGCCCACGGACACGACGCCCGCGCCGGTGTCGGCGGCGCCCGCCACGGTTGCCGCGCCGGCCGCACCCGCCGTGCCCGCCTCGCTGGTCGGGAAGGGCGAACTGCTCGACCCGCGCGTGGCCTTCTTCGAAATCGACCCGGGCGTGGTCTTCGCCTGCGAAGGCCGCGACCGCGTGACCTCCGAAGCGCGGTGGAAGATCAACGATCCGGCCGTGACCACCGTCGAGCTGCAGGTCAACACGCCGGACGACACCGCGCGCAAGACCTTTGCCACCGAACCCGGCACCGGCGTGGCGCACACCCGGGACTGGGTCGTCGGCGGCATGAGCTTCTACCTGGTGGAACAGTCCTCGGGCAAGGACCTGGCCCGCTACGTCATCGCCAGCCGACCCTGCGAGTAGCAGGCCGTGCAGAAGATCCCGCTGGTGATCGTCACTCCGGTCTACGAGGACCGCGAGGCCTCCACCCAGCTGTTCCAGGAGCTCGCCGCCGAGTTCGGAGCCTCCGCCTTCCTGGTGGTGGTGGACGACGGCTCGGTGCGCGAACCGGTGGCGCCGTCGGCGCTCAAGCGCGCGGGCCTGTCGGGCGTGGTGATCCGCCTGCGCCGCAACATCGGCCACCAGCGCGCAATCGCGGTGGGCCTGGGTTTCGTCGCCGACGAGCTGCCGAGCGCCGAACGCGTGGTGGTGATGGACTCCGACGGCGAGGACCGTCCCGCCACCGTGCATGCCCTGCTCGAGGCCCTGGACCGTGGCACCGCGGACGTGGCCGTCGCCGAGCGCCGCAGCCGGGTCGAGACCCTGCGCTTCCGCGTCTTCTATGCGATCTACAAGCTGATCTTCGGCGCCATGACCGGCCGCCGCATCAGCTTCGGCAACTTCATGGCGCTCAAGCCCGCGGCGGTCAGGCGCCTGTCGGCCATGCACGAAACCTGGACGCACGTGGCAGGTTCGGTGCTCGGTTCGAAGTTGCGGCTGGCGCTGGTGCCGCTGGACCGCGGCGCGCGTTACGCCGGCCGCAGCAAGATGAATTTCGTCGGCCTGGCGCTGCATGGCTTCAAGGCGCTGATGGTGTTCGCCGAGGACGTGCTGGTGCGCGTGGGCCTGGCCTGCGTGCTGGTGGCGACCCTGGCGGTGCTGGGGGCGATCGCCGCGGTCGTGCTCAAGGTGGTCGGCTTCGCCACGCCGGGCTGGTTCTCGGTGGCCCTGGGCGTGTTGTTCCTGGTGTTCCTGCAGACCGCGGCGCTCACGCTGGTGACGCTGATGCTTTCCGGCGTGATGAAGGGCGGTGCCGTGCTGGTCGAGGCTTACCGCGACTACGTCGAGCAGGTGATCCCGGTGAAGGCCTTCGACGGCCTCGAATGAACAACCTCGGCCGCGCCCTCGTCCTTTGCCTGGCCTACGCGGTACTGCTGCTGGTCGTCTACTGGGCCTGGATGCGCTACGGCCGCGTCGACGTGGTCTTCTACAGCGCGATCGGGTGTGCGGTCGCCACGGCGGTACTGATGATGTGGCCGCTGTACCACTGGCGCATCTTCAGTGGCTTCTCGCCGCTGGAGCGCCTGCAGCTGCTGGCGATCTGGTTGCTGGCCGGTTATGCCTTCGCGATCTCGGTGCCGACGGTGATCGACCGGTCACTGAGTTTCTACCTGCTCGAAAAGTTGCAGCAGCGCGGCGGCGGCATTCGCGAGGACGCCTTCGCCGATGTATTCACGAAGGAGTACCTGCCCGAGCACCGGCTGGTCGACGTGCGCCTGACCGAGCAATTGCAGTCCGGCACCATCGTGATCGAGAACGGCTGCGTGGTGCTGACGCCGCGCGGCCAGCGCATGGCCAACTTCAGCCGCTGGTTCCGCGCCCACTGGCTGCCCCGCCAGCGCCTGCTGATGGGCGAGTACACCGACGACCTGACCAACCCCTTCCGCAATGGCGCCGCGCCTGCTGATTACACCTGCGGCGCGGCGGCCTTGCCGAGCGAGAGCAGTTCCTCGAAGTAGGCGATCGTCCGCACCAAGCCCTGCTCGAGCGCGATCTTCGGCTCCCAGCCCAGTGCCGAGCGCGCCAGCCGGATGTCGGGCTGGCGCTGCATCGGGTCGTCCTGCGGCAGCGGCTTGAACACCAGCCTGGAGCCGGCGCCGGTCAGCCGGATCACCGTCTCCGCCAGCTGGCGGATGGTGAATTCGCCGGGGTTGCCCAGGTTCACCGGGCCGGTGAAACCGGTTTCGGTCGCCATCAGCGCCAGGAAGCCGTCGATCAAATCCTCCACGTAGCAGAACGAGCGCGTCTGCTGGCCCTCGCCGTAGATGGTGATGTCCTCGCCGCGCAGGGCCTGCACGATGAAGTTCGACACCACCCGGCCGTCGTTGGGGTGCATGCGCGGGCCGTAGGTGTTGAAGATGCGCGCGACCTTGATGTCGAGCTTGTGCTGGCGCCAGTAGTCGAAGAACAGGGTCTCGGCGCAGCGCTTGCCCTCGTCGTAGCACGAGCGCGGGCCGATCGGGTTGACGTTGCCCCAGTAGTCCTCGCGCTGCGGGTGAACGCTGGGATCGCCGTAGACCTCGCTGGTGCTGGCCTGGAAGATCCGGCAGCCCAGGCGCTTGGCCAGTCCGAGCATGTTGATGGCGCCGTGCACCGAGGTCTTGGTGGTCTGCACCGGATCGTGGCTGTAGTGGATCGGCGAGGCGGGGCAGGCCAGGTTCCAGATCTCGTCGACCTCCACGTACAGCGGGAAGGTCACGTCGTGGCGCATGAACTCGAAGCGCGGGTTGCCGTGCAGGTGTTCGATATTGCGCTTGCTGCCGGTGAACAGGTTGTCGGCGCAGACGACCTCATGCCCCTGCCCGAGCAGGCGTTCGACCAGGTGCGAGCCCAGGAAGCCGGCGCCGCCGGTGACCAGCACGCGCTTGCGGGTGTCGTAGTTCCTCAACGCCTTTCCCCTGTCCGATGCCGCGCGCCGCGCGCGCGTCGGCCGATTCTAGCAGCGGTCTTCGGGCGCGCCGGCGCGGACACTGTCCGAAAGTGCGGTTCCCCGCGCCGGGCCAGCGGCTACAATGCAGTCCTTCCCGATTCCCAGCGAGGCCGGCCATGACCGAACCTTCCCCCCGCAGCCGGATGGACAAGCTCTACGCCTCCGCCGGCGAGGCCCTGCGCGGCGTGGTCGCCGACGGCCAGACCCTGGCGGTCGGCGGTTTCGGCCTCTGCGGCATCCCCGAGGCGCTGATCGCCGCGCTGCGCGATTCCGGCGTGCGCAACCTCACCGCCATCTCCAACAACGCCGGCGTGGACGGCTTCGGCCTCGGCCAGCTGCTGGCCACGCGGCAGATCCGCAAGATGATCAGCAGCTACGTCGGCGAGAACAAGGAGTTCGAGCGCCAGTACCTGGGCGGCGAACTCGAGCTCGAGTTCAACCCGCAAGGCACGCTGGCCGAGCGCCTGCGCGCCGGCGGCGCCGGCATCCCGGCCTTCTTCACCCGCACCGGCTACGGGACGATCGTGGCCGAGGGCAAGGAAACCCGCGAGTTCGACGGCCACATGTACGTGATGGAGACCGCGCTGCGCGCCGACGTCTCGCTGGTGAAGGCCTGGAAGGCCGACAAGGCCGGCAACCTGGTGTTCCGCAAGACCGCGCGCAACTTCAATCCGGCCTGCGCCATGGCCGGAAAGGTGTGCATCGCGGAAGTGGAGGAGGTGGTGGAGATCGGCGCGATCGATCCCGACCACGTGCACCTGCCGGGCATCTACGTGGACCGCGTCGTCCACAACCCGACACCGGAAAAGCGCATCGAACAGCGCACGACGCGCGCCGCCTGAGGACTGACGACATGGCATGGAACCGCGATGAAATGGCGCAGCGCGCCGCCCAGGAGCTGAGCGACGGCGCCTACGTGAACCTGGGCATCGGGCTGCCGACCCTGGTGGCCAACCACATCCCCGCCGGCATGGACGTGTGGCTGCAGAGCGAGAACGGCCTGCTCGGCATCGGCCCCTTCCCGACGGAAAGCGAGGTCGACGCCGACCTGATCAACGCCGGCAAGCAGACCGTCACCGCGCGCCCCGGCGCGTCGTACTTCGGCTCGCACGATTCCTTCGCGATGATCCGCGGCGGCCACATCGACCTGGCCATCCTCGGCGCGATGGAAGTGACCGACACCGGCGACCTCGCCAACTGGATGGTGCCCGGCAAGATGGTCAAGGGCATGGGCGGCGCGATGGACCTGGTGGCCGGCGTGAAGCGCGTCGTCGTGCTGATGGAGCACACCACCAAGGCCGGCGAGCCGAAGATCCTGCCCAGGTGCACGCTGCCGTTGACCGGCGTGGGCGTGGTCAATCGCATCATCACCGAGCTGGCGGTATTCGACGTGACGACCGACGGCCTGGTGCTGGTGGAATCGGCGCCCGGCGTGGAGCGCGACGACCTGGCGGCGAAGACCGGCGTGCCGTTCCGCGTCGCCTGAGGCGGCGCTCCGACCCACCCACGCGACGCCCGCGGGCGTCGCCCTTCAACCCGGGATGATCGACTCGCGCGGCGTCAGTGTCGCGCGCTCGCCGCGCGACCAGCGCCCGGGATGCCGCGAGAAGTAGGCGGCGAGGTAGCGCGCGCCGTCGGCGTCGTCGGCGAAGCCCAGCGGCAGGGACGGGAAGGGCGCGCTGCAGGCGAGTTCACCGGGCTCGCCGACCACCGGCGCGCCGCCGGCATCGAGCACCTCGACCTTCATGCCCAGCGCGCGGCAGGGCACCTCGCCACGCACCACCGGCAGCAGGGGCGCGCCCAGCGCCAGGCAGGCGAGGGTGTCGGCGCCGATCAGCACCGGCGCCAGGAACAGCCGCTCCTTGGTGCGCTGGTAGACGAAGTCGTAGGCCTCCGGCGCCGGCGGCGTACCCGCCACCAGCAGCGTCTTGAGTGACAGCAGGCGATGCGACTGCATCGGCACGAGCTCGCTCGCCGCGGCGGCATTGAGCCAGTCGCCGCGCACGCCCAACACGCTGATACCCGCCTCGTCGGCCAGGTCCCAGAGCGCGCTGTCGCCGGGCGCGGGTTCGGCATTCGCGTTGAGCACCAGCGTGCAGCCGGTGGCCAGCGCCGAGGCCAGCCAGTACCACGCCGGGCTGTCGGTGCCGGCATTGAGGTGCAGCTTGTCCTCGCGCCGCAGGTCCACGTGCAGCACCAGTTCCTTCAGGTGCTGGATCAGGGTGCCGCCGGCGCCATGCACCAGCAGCTCCGGCGCACCGCGTTCGCCCGCCACCGTCAGGTACAGCGGGTGCTCGAAGGGCAGGCTGGCGAAGTCGTGTGGCGCTTCCAGGTGCGGGCCGACGAGCGCGTCGATGTCCTCGTCGACGGCGAGCATGCGGCTCGGGCCGACGCGCTCCATCAGCGCGGCTTCGTCGGCGGCCGACAGGCCGGCCGGGCAGGCGAACCAGATCGCGCCGAGGCTGGCGCAGGCGAGCATCGCCACCAGCGCGTCGGGGGAGTTCGGCAAGCGCGAGACGATGCGATCGCCGGCATCCAGGCCCTCGGCGCGCAGCGCGGCCGCCAAGGCGGCGACGCGGCGCTGCAGCTGCGAATAGGTCAGGGTATCGCGGTCCTCGCCGGCGCCGTGCCAGCGGATCGCCACGCGTTCGTCATCGAAGCGCAGCAGGTTCTGCGCGAAGTTCAGGCTCACGCCGGGGAACCAGCGTGCTTCCGCCATCTGCTCACCCGGGTCGAGCACGGGTTCGCGCTCGCCGCTGCCGCGGATGCCGACGAAATCCCAGACCAGGGTCCAGAAGCGCGCCGGCTGGTCCACCGAGAAGCGGTACAGCGGCGCGTAGGAGTTGAGGTCGGCGTTACCCGTTTCCTCGCGCAGGAAGCGCATGAACCGGCTCAGGTTGGCGCGATCGAGGCGATCCGCGCCCGGTGTCCACATTGGCCGGTCCATGCGGCGCGCGGGCGCTCAGAGCGCCTGCTCGAGCTCCGGCAGGATCTGGAACAGGTCGCCCACCAGCCCGTAGTCGGCGACCTCGAAGATCGGCGCATCGCCGTCCTTGTTGATCGCGACGATGGTGCCGGCGTCCTTGATGCCGGTCAGGTGCTGGATGGCGCCGCTGATGCCGATCGCGACATACAGCTCGGGCGCGATGATCTTGCCGGTCTGGCCGACCTGCAGTTCGTTCGGCACGTAGCCGGCGTCCACCGCCGCGCGCGAGGCGCCGACGGCGGCGCCCATCTTGTCGGCCAGCGAGTAGATGATCTTGAACGCGTCGGCGGAGCCGAGCGCCCGGCCGCCGGAGACGACCTTGCGCGCGCTCTGCAGGTCGGGGCGGTCGCTCTTGCCCTGCTGCAGGCCGACGAAGCGGGTGTGGGTCGGCAGCGCGGCGTCCACGGACAGCGCTTCGACCGACGCACTGCCGCCATTCGCCGCCGCGGGCCAGGAGGCCGTGCGCACGGTGGCGACGATCGCCGCGCCCTCGGCCGCCTGCACGGTGACGATGGCATTGCCGGCGTAGATCGGGCGCTTGAAGGTGCGCGCATCCTCCACCGCCATCAGGTCGCTGACCTGGGCCACGCCGAGCAGGGCCGCGACGCAGGGCATCAGGTCCTTGCCGAAGGTGGTGGACGGGCCGAGCACGTGGCTGTAGCCCGCGGCGGCCTTGGCCACCTGCGGCGCCAGCACCTGCGCGATCGGGTGCGCGTTGGCCGGGTTCGACACCGCCAGCACCTTCGACACGCCGGCGATCTGCGCCGCCTGCGAGGCGATCGCATCGGCGGCATCGGCCAGCACCAGCACGTGGATGTCGCCGCCGATCGCCTGCGCGCAGCTCACGCAGCGGGCGGTGGAGGCATTGAGGGCGCCGTTGAGGTGCTCGGCGACGATCAGGATCTTGCTCATGGATTCTCTCTCCGCGGCCGGCTTACGCCAGGCCCTTGGACTTGAGGGCCGCGACCAGTTCGGCCACGTCCTTCACCATCACGCCCTTGGAGCGCTTGGCGGGCGGCGCATAGTTCGTCGCGGCGAGCGCCGGCGCCGCCTCCACGCCGAGATCAGCGATGGCGATCGATTCCAGCGGCTTGGACTTGGCCTTCATGATGTCGGGCAGCTTGATGAAGCGCGGCTCGTTCAGGCGCAGGTCGGTGGTGACCAC
>CBININ010000013.1:0-17594 GCA_966250755.1 uncultured Gammaproteobacteria bacterium
TGGTTCCCGATCGAGGGCGAGCCGCACGCGGGGCAATGGGCGCAATGCTCGCAGGCGGCGCGCGGCAATATCCGCCAGCCGCGTTTCCGCTGGGTCGATGCCGGGGGCCGTCCGCTCGGAGAACCCGCCCTCGCACAGGACGAGCCGGGGGGCGACTTCCTCGGGCGCTGCCTCGTGCCGAGCGTGCCCTTCCGGACCGTCACCACCGGCCTGGACGACCGGGGCCAGCGCGTCCAGCGCATCGAGCCGGGCCTGCACGTTCCCCGCAAGTAGCGGGCTTTGCATTACCCTTGCCGGCGACGCCCTTGGGGAGGGGACGCATGCTCGGATTCACGCGCTACCAGTGGATGGTCCTGCTCGCCGCCTGGCTGGGCTGGGGCTTCGACGTGTTCGACGGCCTGCTGTTCAACTACGTCGCGCCCAATTGCGTGCCGACGCTGCTGGGGCTGGAGATCGGCTCGCCCGAAGCCAAGCAGGCGACGCTGCTGTGGACCGGCATCCTGACCTCGGTGCTGCTGATCGGCTGGGCCATCGGCGGCGTGGTGTTCGGCAAGATCTGCGACCGCGTCGGCCGCACCCGCACCCTGCTGATCACCATGCTGCTGTACGCGCTGGGCACGGCGGCCTGCGCGGCGGCGCCCAACATCTGGGTGCTGGGCGTGTTCCGCTTCATCGCGGCGCTGGGCATCGGCGGCGAATGGGCCGCGGGCGCGGCGATGGTGGCCGAGACGGTGCCGGAGGAGAAGCGCGTCGAGGCCGGCGCCCTGCTCTACACCGCCGCGCCGCTGGGCCTGTTCCTGGCGACCTTCGTCAACCTCACCGTGGCCGGGCACTGGTTCGTGGATTCGCCCGAGACCTCGTGGCGCTACGTCTTCCTGTTCGGCCTGCTGCCGGCGGCCGCGGCCTTCATCGTGCGCCTGTTCGTGAAGGAGCCGGAGCGCTGGAAGCACGCCGCCGCCCAGGGCGAGCCGGTGCGCATCGCCGAACTGTTCTCCCCTGCGCTGCGCAGCTTCACCCGCTCGGGCTTCTTCATGGCGGTGATCGCGCTGATGGTGTGGTGGAGCTGCAACGCCTTCATCCCGGTGGTGGCCAGCGGCCTGGCCAACGCCGCCGCGCAAGCCGACGGCCTCGACAAGCTCGCCACCCAGCAGCGCATCGAGCACTGGAAGATGCTGGCCACGGTCTGCTTCAACCTCGGCGGATTGATCGGTACGCTCCTGACCATTCCTGCGGCGAAATACCTCGGCCGCAAGCCGATGTTCGCCATCTACTGGGCGCTGTCGGCGCTGGCGGTGTTCGGCACCTTCGGCCTCGACCTCGAGCCGCAGACGCGCCTGTACATGTACTTCGGCATCGGCCTGACGGTGTTCGGCGTGTTCGGCAGCTTCACCTACTACCTGCCCGAGCTCTTCCCCACCCGCCTGCGCGCGACCGGCGCGGGCTTCTGCTACAACATCGGCCGCGTGCTGGCGTCCGCGGGCCCCTTCGCGGTCGGCGCCATCGCCGCCCGCGGCACCGACACCGTGGTCGGCGTGCTGTTCTACGTCGGCTTCATCCCGCTGATCGGCCTGCTGCTGATGCCGTGGGTGATCGAGACCAAGCACCGGCGGCTGGTGGATTAGCGGCCGGCTTTCGCCAGCCGCCTCCGTTCCAGCAGCCGGAACGCCGCCGGGATCACCAGCATCGACAGCAGGGGCGCGGTGAGCATGCCGCCCACCATCGGCGCCGCGATGCGCTGCATCACCTCGGCGCCGGCGCCGCCGCCGAGCAGGATCGGCAGCAGGCCCGCCAGGATCACCGCCACCGTCATCGCCTTGGGCCGCACGCGTTGCACCGCGCCTTCGCGGATGGCGGCGTCGAGCCGGTCCGGGCCGGCGTCGGGATCCGCCGCCAGTTCGCGCTCCCACGCCTGCCGCAGGTACAGCAGCATGATGATGCCGAACTCCGCGGCCACGCCCGCCAGCGCGATGAAACCGATGAGCGTGGCCACGGATACCGCGTGGCCGAGCAGCCAGACCAGCCACAGGCCGCCGACCAGCGCGAACGGCAGGCTCAGCATGATCACCGCGGCCTCGGCGCCACGGCGGAAGACGAGGTAGATCAGCCCGAAGGTGATCACCAGCGTGGCCGGCACCACCCAGCGCAGCCGTGCCGTGGCGCGCGCCAGGTACT
Source organism: uncultured Gammaproteobacteria bacterium (assembly GCA_966250755.1). Taxonomy (GTDB): domain Bacteria; phylum Pseudomonadota; class Gammaproteobacteria; order Xanthomonadales; family Xanthomonadaceae; genus Arenimonas. Next base: position 2,173 of record CBININ010000013.1, read on the forward strand.
CGTACTGTCCCGACCACGCGATCGCGACACCGGGCGGCAGCTTCACCTCGCGCGCCACCGCCGCCTGCAGGTCGGCCACCACCGACCCCAGGTCGCGCCCGGCCACGTCCACGTAGACGTAGGTGGACAGGCGGCCGTTGTCGCTGCGCAGCATCGGGGGGCCAGGCGTGAAGGCGATGTCGGCCACCTGCCCCAGCGTGACCTGCGCGCCGCCCGGCGTGATCCAGGGCAGCGCGGCCAGCGCCTCGGGCGTGGCGCGCCAGCTCGCCGGGTAGCGCAGCACGATCGGGTAGCGCTCGCGCCCCTGGATCGCTTCGTCCACCGGTTCGCCGCCGACCGCGGTGGCGATCACGCGCTGGATGCCGGCCTGCGTGAGCCCGTAACGCGCGGCCTCCTCCGGCCGCACCCTGACGTCGAGGTAGCGCCCGCCCTCGACGCGCTCGGCCAGCGCCGACGACACGCCGGGCACGCTTCGTGCCAGGGACTCGAGGCGGTCGCCGAGCCTTGCCAGCGTCGGCAGGTCCGGCCCGGTCACCTTGATCCCGATCGGGCTCTTGATGCCGGTGGCCAGCATGTCGATGCGGTTGCGGATCGGCGGCACCCACAGGTTGGTGAGCCCGGGCACCTGCACCGCGCGGTCGAGTTGCTCGCGCAGCTTCTCCGGCGTCATGCCGGGGCGCCACTGGTCGCGCGGCTTGAAGGTGATCGTGGTTTCGAACATCTCCAGCGGCGCCGGATCGGTGGCCGACTCCGCGCGCCCTGCCTTGCCGAACACGTGTGCTACCTCGGGCACGGTCCTGATCATGCGGTCGGTCTGCTGCAGCAGTTCGGCCGCCTTGCTGGCGGACAGGCCGGGCAAGGCCGTCGGCATGTAGAGCAGGCTGCCTTCGTCCAGCGGCGGCATGAACTCGGTGCCCAGGCGCGAGAGCGGTAGCAGGCCGGACAGCAGCACCAGCGCCGCCATCCCCAGGGTCAGGCCGGGGCGTCGAAGCACGCCGTCGATGAGCGGGCGATAGCCGGCGATCAAGCCGCGGTTGATCGGATTCACGCGCTCGGGCCGGATGCGCCCGCGCACCAGGTAACCCATCAGCACCGGCACCAGCGTCACCGCCAGGCCCGCGGCCGCGGCCATCGCGTAGGTCTTGGTGAAGGCCAAGGGCGCGAACAGCCGCCCTTCCTGCGCCTGCAAGGCGAACACCGGCACGAAGCTGAGGGTGATCACCAGCAGGCTGACGAACAGCGCCGGCCCCACCTCCGCGGCGGCCGCGCCCACCAGCGTCCAACGCTCCTCGTTTGTCGGCTCGCGCGCGTGCGCGGCGGTGAAGTGCTCGAGGTGCTTGTGCGCGTTCTCGATCATCACCACGGCGGCATCCACCATCGCACCGATGGCGATGGCGATGCCACCGAGCGAGAGCAGGTTCGCGCTGATGCCCTGCTGGTGCATCACCGCGAAGGCCGCCAGCACGCCCAGGGGCAGGCTGACCACCGCCACCAGCGCCGAGCGCAGGTGCCAGAGGAACAGCGCGCAGACCAGCAGCACCACCAGGAATTCCTCGCCCAGCTTCCAGCCGAGGTTGTGCACCGATTCGCGGATCAGGCCGGAGCGGTCGTAGACCGGCACCACCTCGACGCCCGGCGGCAAACTGGCCCGCAGTTCGGCGAGGCGGGCTTTCACCGCATCGATCGCCGCCAGCGCATTCTTGCCCGAGCGCAGCACGACGACGCCGCCCGCCACCTCGCCCTCGCCGTCCAGCTCGGCGATGCCGCGGCGCAGCGTCGGGCCGCGCTGCACGCGCGCGACCTCGCCCAGCAGCACCGGGACGCCATCGGCGGCTCGCAGCGGCACCCGCTCGAAATCGGCCGCGCTGCGCAGGTAGCCCTCGCTGCGCACCATCACCTCGGCCTCGCCCTGCTCGATCACCGAGCCGCCGGTGGCGCCGTTGGCCTCGCGCAGCGCCTGCGCCACCTCGTCGAGCGCGATGCCGCGCGCCAGCAGCGCATTCGGACCCGGCACGACCTGCCAGGCCTGCACCATGCCGCCGACACTGGCGACCTCGGCCACGTCGGGCACCGTCTTGAGTTCGTAGCGCAGGAACCAGTCCTGAAGCGAGCGCAACTGGCCGAGATCGTGCCTACCCGTCCGGTCCACCAGCGCGTATTCGTAGATCCAGCCCAGGCCGGTGGCATCCGGCCCCAGCGCGGGGCTGACCCGCGGCGGCAGGCGATCGCGCACCTGGCTCAGCACCTCGAGCACGCGCGAGCGCGCCCAGTACAGGTCGGTGTCATCGTCGAACAGCACGTAGACGAAGGAATCGCCGAAGAAGGAGAAGCCGCGCACCGTCGTCACGCCCGGTACCGACAGCAGGCTGGTGCTCAGTGGATAGGTCACCTGGTCTTCGACGATGCGCGGAGGCTGGCCGGGCCAGGCGGTGCGCACGATGACCTGCGTGTCCGACAGGTCCGGCAACGCGTCGAGTGGCGTGCGCGCCAGCGACCACAACCCGGCGACGGCCAGGGCCAGCGCGGCCAGCAGCACCAGGCCACGGTGGACGATGGACGCGTGGATCAGGCGCGCGATCATTTGGCCTCCGCGCCCAGGCGGTCGAGCGCGCCGGACAGGTTCGCTTCCGAATCGACCAGGAACTGGCCCGACACGACCACCTTCTCGCCGCCCTGCAGGCCGGACAGGATCTCGGTGCGACCGCCGCCGCTGCGCCCGGTCTCCACGACGGTCGGCACGAAGCGACCCTCGGCGAGCACGATGACGCGCGCACCGCGGCCATCCTCGATGATGGCCTCGGAGGGCACCACCAGCCGGTCCTCCGCCCTGCCGCCGGGCTGCAACTCCACCTGCACGTACTCACCCGGCGCCAGCCGCGCCTCGGGCGCATCGAGAAGGATGCGCGCCCGGCGCGTCCGGGTCGCCGCGTCCACCTGCGGCAGCAGCGACTCGACGCGGCCGACGAGGACCTCGCCCGGCAGGCTGTCGGCGCGCACGCGCACCGCCATGCCGGGCACCACGCCGGCCTGCGCCGTGGCCGGCAAGGCCGCCTCGATCCAAGGCGACGATCCGCCATTGATGCGGAACATCGGCGTGCCCGCGGGGACGGCCTGTCCCTCGCGCACGCCGATCTCGCTCACGACGCCGGCCATCGGTGCCGAGAGCGTGATCGTCCCGTCCCTGCCGCGGCGCGCGCCGGTCGGCAATCCCAGCGCACGCAGGCGACCCTGTGCCGCGGCGGACAACGCCCGCGCCTCGGCGGAATCGGACTGCGACAACGCGTTCGCTTCCGCCAGCGCCGTGCTCCATGCCGGCGCGCGCAAGGCCGCCAAGGGCTGCCCCGCGCGCACGGCGTCGAAGGGCGCGCGCACGAACAGTCGTTCGACCACGGCGTCCACCGGCAGGCTCAGGCTGCGCTCGGCCCGGAGGTCCCAGGCGACGACACCGGTGGCGGCCTGCCCACCCGGCAAGGCGCCGCGGATGACCGTGGCCGTGCGGATGCCGAGGTTCTGCTGCACACCGGGGGCGATGCGCACGCCCGCTGCCGTTTCGCCTTCGGGCTCGGCGTACTTGGGCACCAGCTGCATGTCCATGAAGGGCGACTTGCCCGGCTTGTCGAAGTGCTGCTCGGGCTTCATCGGGTCGTACCAGTACAGGACCTTCGGCGCGGAGGGCGTGACGGGGGCGGCATCGACTGCCGCCTCGGGCGCGTGCGCGCCGCGGCCAGCGCGGTAGCCGACCCACGCCGTCGCGGCGAGGACGGCGGCGGCCAGGGCCGCGAGGGGCAGGACATGGCGGGCGTTCATGGCGTGGTCTCCGTCAGCAGGTAGGCGAGCGCGGCCCAAGCCTTGCCCAGTTCCGCCTCGTGTTCGGCGTGGTCCCGGTGCAGTTCGAGTTCGGCACGGCGCGCATCGAGCCAGGCTTGCAGCGGGCCGCCCGCGCGATAGGCCGCCAGCGCCACGCGGCTGCGATCGCGAGCCAGCGGCAGCAGGCGCGAGAGGTGCAGGGCCACCTGCCGCTGCTGTGATTCCCAGCGTGTCCAGGCGGCGTCCACCGCGGCGGCGAGCTCGCGCCGGCGGTCTTCGCGCAGGGACAGCGCCGCGCGGTATTCCGCCTCGCTGGCCTGGATCCCGAGCGCCTGGCGCGAGCGCGTGAACCATGGCAGCGCAACGCCGACCTCAACGCTGAGCATGTCACTGCGATCGCGGCCGCGCTGGCCATACGACAGCGCGACGCTCCAGTCGGGGCGAGCCTGCGCGCGGGCCAGGTCGATGGACGCGGCCGCGCTTTCCACGGCGGCGCCGGCCACGCGCAGCGATGCGATGTCGTCGAGGCGCGCGGCGAGCTGCTCGCGCGTCACCGGCAGCACGCTGAAATCCGGTTCGCCGGCGAGCGTGTCCGCCCTCGCCTCCGGCACCCAGCGCCGCAGTTGCGCCATCGCCGCGTTGCGGCGCCCTTGCGCGGCCTCCAGCCGGCTGTCGATGTCGAGTACGCCGGCCTGCGCGGCGAGCGCATCGGACAGGTCGCCACCGGCGGCGCCACGCGCCCGGGCGAGGTCGGCGGCGACCTGGGCCTGCTCGCGCAATGCCCGCAGCGCGGCGATTTCCCGCGCAGCGGCCCAGGCCTCGATCCAGGCCTCGGCCGTGGCCTGGCGCACGTCGCGCTGCGACGCGTCGAGCATGGCCTCGGCCTCGTCCACGCGCCGCGCGGCGACGGTGCGTTCGGCTTCGCGCTTGGCGCCGGCGGGCAACTCGCGGCGAAGCCCGATGCGCTTCATCGTCATGTCGTCGACCGAAGGGTCGAAGGCGTCGGCGCCCGTGGCCGGCAGGTTCTCCACGCCGAGCATCAGCATGGGCTCCGGCAGGGAACCGGCGCGGCGTGACTGGGCCGTGGCGGCTTCGACCGTGGCGCGGCGGGCTTCGATGCCGGGCGCACGGTCGGCAGCCGCGCGCACCGCGGCGTCGAGGGTGAGGGGTTCCTGCGCACGCACGACCGTGGCGGTGCACAGGCAGCAGGCAAGCAAGATGAAGTAACGGCGCATGGCGCCTCCCGGGCGAATGCTCAGACACGCGCACGGCGCGGGGCGCCGGCACGACCGGTCATCGGCTCGGGAGGGCTAGATCAGCAGGCTGCAGAAACGCAATCGCGGCGGTGGATCCGACCGCGAGAACGCATCGCCACGCGGCGCGGCATCGGCGGCCGGCACGGACTCGGGTTGCCAGGCCATCGGCATCGACAGCAGGGCCGGCACCGTCGGGGCCGCCGCGTCCGTCGGGACGGGCGTGTCCGGCACGCAGTGCTGGCCGCAAAGCGCGCTGGGCGCGGCCGGCTGGCGATGCGCCATCGGGCAATCGGCCATGCCCGGCATGGCCGCGACGGCAGCGGCCGACGCGGCCTCGCGGGTGCAGGCATAGGCCGACACCGCGGCCAGCTGGAACAGCAGGCAGGCCACCAGCAACAGCGAAACTCGGCGACGAAGGCGGGCCGTCAGGCGCATGGCCGCATGCTACACCCGCCGCGCGGCGGGATGAAGCGACCTCAGCCGCCGGGGTTGTTGGTGGCCCACTGGGCCGCGAAGGCCCGCCGATAGGCCGGCCGCGCCTCGGCGCGCTCGACGTACGCGGCGAGCGTGGTGAATTCGTCCAGCAAGCCCGACGAGCGCAGGCGCAGCAACACCGACGCCATCATCAGGTCGCCTGCGGTGAACCCATCCTCCAGCCACTCCGCCTCGCCCAGCCGGTCGGCGAGCATCGTCAGGCGCTTGCGGATGCGATCCTTGATCAGCGGGATCCGCTCCGCGGTCCAGGGCTTGTCCTTCTCCAGGAACATCGCGATCGGCAGCTCGAGGATCGGCGGCTCGATCGTGTTCACCGCCGCGAACATCCACGCGATCGCCCGCGCGCGCGCGTCGGCGTCCGTGGGCAGCAGTCCGCTGAAGCGCTCGGCGATGTGCAGCACGATGGCGCCGGTCTCGAACAGCACCAGCCCGCCCTCCTCGTAGGTCGGGATCTGGCCGAAGGGCTGGCGCGCGAGGTGCTCCGGCTGCTTCATCGCCTTGAACGAGACCGTGCGGACCTCGTACGGTTGCCCGACCTCCTCCAGCGCCCAGCGCACCCGCGTGTCGCGCGCGAGCCCCTGTCCGCCATCCGGCGACTTCTCGAAGGCGGTGATGGTGATGGTCATCGCGGACCTCCTTGTCGGCCCCTTGGATCCTACGCCGCCCGCGCCGGCAGGAACTGCGGCCGCCGCAGCAGCGCGGCGCTGATCGCCGACACCAGCAGGCCCACCGGCAGGATCTCGCTGATGCTGAAGCCGATCCGCACCGCGGGCCTGGCGTACATCGCCGCGAAGTCCGCCATCTCCTTCGTCTTCGCCGCCAGTTCGGCCGCGCTCGCGCCCTTGGCGCGCAGGTCGGCCAGCAGGTGCTCGGTGTAGGCGCCCATGAAATCCATGCCGGTCGTGGCCAGCGCCAGTTCCCAGGCCAGCGCGTAACAGACGCTGGCGACCACGCTGATGCCCAGGCCCAGGCCGAAGGCCGGCCAGAAGCCGATCACCCCGCCGCGGTCCTTGTCGCGATACGCCTTGATGCCGACGAACACCGCGCTCAGGGCGATCAGCATGCTGGCGTAGCCGACGGCCATGCCGAGGGCGCCGAAGCCGATCTGGTCGTGCAGGTTGACGGTGACGGCGAACATCAGGCCGCCGACGACCAGGCCAGCGATCAGGCCGTACTTCAGGATGGACTTCAACATGGGACGCGCTCCTTGGGGTTGGGGCGCCCATTGCGCCCGCGGCGGCGGCGACGGTCCATCGCCCGAACGGGTGATTCGGGGCGAATCATGCACTTGTCGGGGGCCTCAGCGCACCAGCCCGAGCTCGCGGGCCTTGCGGATGGCCTCGGTGCGACGTTGCGCGCCCAGCTTCTCGAACAGGCGGGCGACGTGGGTCTTGACGGTGTTCGGGGACACGTCCAGCTGCCGGGCGATCTCCTTGTTGGCCAGGCCGGCGGCCAGCGCCTGCAGGACCTCGAGCTCGCGCGGGCTGATGCCCAGCGATTCGACCGCCTGCGGATTGCCATCGAAGGGCGCCGGCTTCGGCGGCGCGAACACCCGCACGCCGACCACGATGCCGAGCACGAGGAAGACCAGCGCCAGCAGGCCGAGGTAGAGCTCCTGCGGCACCAGTCCGGCGTAGCGGCGGTAATCGAGCCACTGCAACAGCGCGGTGCCCAGCGCGAGCGCCGCGCCGTAGCCCACCACCTGCTTCCACATCGCCGGCCCCCTGGTTGCGTGCGCCGATCTTAGCGCCGGGGCCGTGCGGCCGGTAAACGGTTCGCGATTCGGTTCAATCCCCGCCGGCCTCGCCAGAGGCGATCCGCCTGGACCATCGCTCCCACCAGGCGGGCAATTCATCCGCGGGCATCGGCCGGCCGATGAAATAGCCCTGTGCCAGGTCGCAGCGCGTCAACCGCAGCAGGTTCCAGTCCTCGGCGTCCTCCACGCCCTCGGCCACCACCACCATTCCCAGCCGCTTGCCCAGCGCGAGGCTGGCGTCGTAGATCGCCCGCGCGGTCGGGTCGCGCCAGGCACCGTGCACGAACGTGCGGTCGATCTTGAGCTCGTCGAAGGGAATGTCGCGCAATTGGCTGAGCGAGGAATGGCCGGTCCCGAAGTCGTCCACGGCCAGGCCGAAGCGCTTCATGCGCAGGCGTGTCAGCACCTCCAGCGGCGCCCGCTTGTCGAGCATCAGGCGACTCTCGGTCACTTCCAGCATCACGTCGCGCGGCGCGACGCCGGCATCGATCGCCGCCTGCGAGATGCGCTCGGCGAACTCGATCGAGGTCAGGTTGTCCATCGACACGTTGATCGCGACACGCAGCCTGATGCCCGCCGACTGCCAGCTCTTGAGCTGGGCGAATGCCTCGATCACCACCAAATGCGCGAGCAGGTCGATCTGGCCCTCGTCTTCGGCCTGCCCGATGAACTGGTCGGGCATCACCACGCCGTCCTGGGGATGCTGCCAGCGCACCAGCGCTTCCACGCATGCCAGGCTGCCGTCGGCAACGCGCACCACGGGTTGGTAGACATTGAACAGCTTGCCCCCGCCGATCGCCTTGCGCAGTTCGCTGGCAGGATAGGACTTGCGCATGGCGCGGGCCTCCTGCGCCGGCTGCGCCGCGGCCCGATCCATGATCCGGGCGAGGGCCTCGCGGGTGAAGGGCTTGGCCAGGTGGCCCAGCACATCGATGTCGTGGGCGCGGAACAGCGTTTCCGCCATCTGCAGCACGCGCTCCTGCTCTCCGCTCACCAGCACCAGTCGGCCGGCATAGGCATGCTCGGCCAGCCGCCGCACGAACTCGGCGCCGTCCATGTCCGGCATGTTGAGATCGAGCAGGATCACGTCCGGATGCGGGGCCCCGCCGATCCGCCGGAGGGCCTCGTGACCGTTGTCGCAGGCCTCGACCTGCACGAATCCCAGCGTGCCCAGCAACTGCGAGAGCAGGTTGAGCATGAAGGGCTCATCGTCCAGCACGAGAACGCGCGTGTCGCTGTGGTCCATCTACGGCTCCGCGGGAGAAGGACCCGGCCAGCGGTCCAGGTAATCGGTGACGTCCCGCATCTCGGATTCGAAACGGGGCCAGACTTCCGCCAGCGGCTGGGAAAACTCGCCGCGGCCGATGGCCTCGATGCGCTCGCACAACAGGCCCAACTCCTGCGCCCCCACCGTCCGCGCCGCCGACTTGAGCTTGTGGGCGTGTCTTCCGGCGGCGGCGGCGTCGCCTGCCCGGCAAGCGGCCAGGATGTCGGACGAGATTCGTTCGGCGCTCCTGCGGAAGTCGGCGAGCACGGCGCGCACATCCTCCACGCCGCCGCCTATCAGTCCCTGCAGGATGCTCACGTCCAGCGGCGGATCCCCGTTGTCGCCAGGCAGCCATTTCTGCAGGGCGGCGTTGAGGTTGGCCAGTTGCAGCGGCTTGCTGAGATAGTCGTCCATGCCGCCAGCCCGGCAGCGGTCGGCTTCGCCGCGCAGGGCATTGGCGCTCAGCGCCAGGATCGGCGCGCGCTTGCCGGGCGGTTCCTCGCGACGCACGGCGGCGGTCAGTTCGTAGCCGTCCATCAACGGCATGTGCAGGTCGGTGAGCAGCATGGCGTAGTCGCCGCTGCGCCAACGCGCCAGAGCCACTTCGCCGTTCTCGGCGACGTCGGCGGTATAGCCGAGCAGAGATAGCTGGCGCAGGATCACCTTGCGATTGGTCTCGTTGTCCTCCGCCACCAGGATCAGGCGGCCGGTGCGCCGGGCCTGCTCGCGGGTGGGCGCGTGCGACACGGCGCGATCGCGCGCGGCCGGATGGCGTTCCGGATCCTCCGCTTCCAGCCCCGCCGCCATCGCCACCGCCCGCAACAGGCGACGCTGGCTGAGCACGTTGCCGTCGAGCTCGACGAAGCCGTCTTGCGACTGCAGCGGCTCGCGTCGCGGGCCGCGCCCCAGCACGACGAAGCGCGAGGCCACGCCCTCGAGCCCATCCGCCGCCGCGCGCAGCGTTTGCGGCCCGGGCGGCGACAAACCGCCATCCACCACCCACACGCGCAGACCCGCCCCGGATTGCGCCACGAGTTCGCGCGCGTCCCCCAGCCCGTGCGCGCGATCCACGTGCATGCCGGCCTGCGCAAGGTAAGCCCCCACGTCCGCGGCGATTCCGCCATCGCCACCGATCGCCACGCAACGCAGGCCCGGGAGGCGTGCGAGTCCGGCGGCCGTGGGCCCCAGGGCCGGCGAGGCGGCGCCCGGCGCCAGCGGCAAGCGCAGGTGGAGGGTGAAGGTCGAGCCTCGGCCCAGCTCGCTCTGCACGCTGATGCGCCCGCCCATCAATTCGGCGAGCCGTCGGGAGATCACCAGGCCCAGGCCGGTGCCGCCGAAGCGCCGCGTGGTCGAGGTATCGGCCTGGCTGAAGGCGGTAAACAGGCGCGAGCAGGTTTCGGCGCTCATCCCGATGCCGTTGTCACGCACCTCGATGGTCAGGGCGACGTCGCGACCGGTGCGTTCGATCAGTTCGGCGCGCAGGCTCACGCGCCCCGCATTCTCGCCGCCGCCGGAGAACTTGATGGCGTTGTTGAGCAGGTTGACGATGATCTGCCGCAAGCGCAACGCGTCGCCGATCAGCGGCGCCGGGAAGCGCGGGTCCACGAAGGACAGGAACTCCACGTCGTTGCGCAACGCCAGGCTGTCCATCAGCCCGCAGGACTTTTCGATCACCTCGCCCAGCCGGATCGGCGCCTGCTCGAGCTCGATCCTGTCAGCCTCTATCTTGGAGAAATCGAGGATGTCGTCGATCACCGTCAGCAGTGAGAAGGCCGACTCGCGCACCAGGTCCACCATCTCGACCTGGTGCCCGTTCAAGCTGGTCTGGTGCAGGACGTCGACCATGCCGATCACGCCGTTCATCGGCGTGCGGATCTCATGGCTCATGCTGGCAAGGAAGCTCGACTTGGCGACGTTGGCTTCCTCCGCGCGCATCTTCATGGCCGCGAGTTCGCGGTTCGACTGCTCGAGTTCCCGCGTGCGGTCCTGGACGCGGGCTTCGAGTCCCTCGCGCCCGCGCTCGATCTCGGCGAGCATGTCGTTGAAGGCATCCACCATGTCGCCGAGTTCGTCTTCCCCGACGCGCTCGACGCGGCGCGAGTAGTCGCCTTGGGCGACGACTTCGCGGGCGGCGGCCGCAACCGAGGTAATCGGCCGCACCAGGATTCGCCCCAGCCGGCGCACCATCGCCAGCGCAATCGCCAGCGCCAGCAGCCCGACGGCGGCGGCGACCCCGACCTGCCGCCACACCAGGCCCGCCAGGTCCTCGCTCGCCCGCAGGTAGAGCGTGCCGAGCACCGCGCCCTCGCGAACGATCGGCGTGAACATCACCAGGCCCTCGCCGTCCCGAAACACCCGCGTCGGCCCGGGTCGCTCGGGAATCGCGCCTGCGTATCCGGGGGCGCGGAAGCTCGCGAACAACTTCCCATCGTGCTGGTACACCGCCACGGCCCGTACCTGCTTGCGGTACTCGATCGCCGACAGGTTCTGCCTCGCCAGTTCGGCATCGTCGAACAAGAGCGCGGGCGAGGTCATCCGGGCCAGCAGGTCGGCCTGGGTGGCAAGGTCCCCGGCCTGGGCGGCGCGCACGGTCACGACGTTGATCGCGGCAAAACCCAGCAAGGCCACGCCGAGCGCGACGAGGGTGGTCGAGACGACGATGAACCGCAGGTGCTGGCGGATCGAGCGGCGCGGCTGGCTCATGGGCCGGCCCCCTGGACCCGGTAGGCGGCCGTCAGCATCAATGCGCTCAGGCGCAGGCGGCTCCGCTGCACCGCCGGCATCGACACCTCGAAGCGCAGCCGCTGGTTGACCCACACCAGGCCGACCATGGCGCCGCCGGCGTTGCCGCGGCGGCGATCCGAAACCGTGAGCACGTGGGAGCCCTGCACCGCCAGGAGCGCCGCTTGCGCTGCGTCGCGACGGATCTCGCCCATGTACAGGATATGGACCGCGCGAGCGTCGCCTCCGGGCGGCAAGGACCGCACGACGAATCCGCGGCCACGCACGACCTTGTCCTGCACCAGCGCATCCAGTTGCGCGGCCAGTGCGTCGGCACCCATCACGCCGATGACGATGGGTTGCGAAGTGTCGCGGAAGGCGTCGGGCGGCCACTCGACGAAATTGGCGAACTTGTAGAGGTAAGCCGCCTTGAGCTCGAGTTCCGCCGCCTCGGTGGGGGCGTCGTCGGCACGGGCATGGCCAGCGCCGGCCATCGCCAGCATCGCCAGCGCAAGCAGGCCGCAGAACTGGCGGCGCGTGGCGCGTCCTCCCCGCCCCGCCTCCATCAGTGCTGCCAGACCATGCGCAGCATGAACCGGCGTCCGTCCTCCGTCCGGTCCTGCACGCGGCCGTATTCGGCGTGGCGGCCGTTGAGATTCTGCCCCGACAACGAGACTTCCAGGTCCGGACCCAGGCGCCAGCCCAGGTGTGCATCCACCGTCGTGTACGCGGGGACGGCGTTGCGCTCGAGCTCGCCCACGTGGCGCACGCCCACGTCGAACTCGACGGCGTCCCCGAGGTCCCAGCTGGACCGCAGTTGCCAGGTCACCGACGGATCCAGCCCGGTCTGCAGCGGGGCCGCCACGTCGATGCCGCCCGGCTTGAGGTGCAGCGATTCGTCGAGCAGCGTCAGGCCACCGCCCAGGCGCCAGGTTGGCGTGACCTGGAAGGTCCCCCAGCCTTCGAATCCGCGGGCATGGCCCTCCATGTCCGAGCCGAAGACCAAGCTGGTACCGGATTCGGAAAGCGACAGCGTACGCAGCCGATCGTAGCTGGCATGGTAGACCGTCGCCGACCAGGACAGCCGCGGGCTTGGTTGGCCACGGAAGCCGATCTCGTAGACGTCGGCGAGTTCGGAGTCCGCCGCCGGCCCGCCGTCGAGCAGGTAGGGCGGGACGCCCGGCAGGCGGGTGTCACGGTCCAGCCGCGATGGCGCCCTCACCGCGCGCGAGGCGGCCATCCACACCATCGCGTCGGCATGCATGCGCCAGGCCAGTCGCAGGCTCGGCAGGAACTCGTAGCCGGTGTAGTCGTTGCGCTCCACCCGCGCACCGAGCGTCAGATCCGCGTCCTCGGTCAGGCCAATGCGATCCTGGAGGTACAGGCTGAGCCAGGTCTGGTGCAGTTCGGCCGGCAGGAAGGCGACGATGTCGCTGTTGGTCACCCGGTCGTGGCTGCGGCGCGCGTTGAATCCCCAGGCCACGTCGTGGTGGCCGCGCGGCGCCAACCGGTGCAGCATCTGCACGTCCACGATCTCGAGTACTTCGGAAAACGTCGGCGGCACCGTTCGTTCGGTGCGATCGTAATAGGCCTGCCACTGCACGGAGCCGCCGCCGTCGGTCGGACTGTCCCAGCGGGCAATGAGGTTGCCACCGGCCAGGTCGATGTCACCCAGCGCGAGCGTAGTGCCTTCGACCGAGATCAGGCCGGGTTCGGGTTGGCCTTCGAGGCCGCGATAGGCGTTGCCGGCCAGGCTGAAGTGGCGGCCTTCCACGCTGCCGGCGAGATCGTAGCGGAACCCCACCTGCAGCTTGTGGCCGGCGTCGTCGACCGCAAGTCCGGCTTCGGTCCAGGTGTGGCGCCGGTTGATCCATTTCGCATAGGCGCGAATGTTGCCGTCCTCGCCGACCGGCGCTCCGTAACGCAGCGCCAGGTCGGAGTCGGGATTGCCCGCCCCGATCGACACCAGGGCGCCGCGGGTCTCGGCCGCATCCAGGGTGATGATGTTCACCACGGCGTTGACGGCGTTCACGCCCCAGAGCGTCCCGCCCGGGCCGCTGATGACCTCGATCCGGTCGACGTCCTCCAGCATCACGTCCTGCACGTCCCAGAACACGCCCGAGAACAGCGGGGAGTACACCGACCGCCCGTTGATCATCACCAGCATCTTGTTCGGCGCGCTCGTGTTGCTTCCGTTGAAACCACGCGCGCTGATCGCATAGCCCGCAGAGCTGACCTGGGCGACCTGCAGGTTGGGGGCCAGGCGCAGCACTTCCGGAAGCGTCGCGGCGCCGGAGCGGCGGATCGCGTCCCGGGAGATGACGTAGATGGAAGCGGGCGCCTCGAGAAGGCGCTCCGGCCGCTTGGAGACCGACGTGACCTTCAGGTTCCCCAACTCTTCCAGCGTCAGGTCGACCAGCGGTCGCGTATTTGCGACGGCATCCGCGATTCCAACGCTTGCCAGCAAGGCGAATGGAACCAGCAACCTGAATAGATCCACGCCCCCCTCCCATCGCCGGGATATGAATCCCACCCGACAGGAATACTAGGTACGTTTCTCGTTCCGATTCGTCAAGGGCGTTTTGACGCGCGCGACGGACGCGATCTCCGCCGCGCGCGCCACGTCTCACTCCGCAGGCGCATTCGTGCGCAATGCACGACCACCCAGTCCCGGCACCAACATCGGCACCTGCTCGCGATAGATCGCGTAACGATTGCCGAGCTGCTTGACCAGGTCGCGCTCCTCGAGCTGGATCGCCACCAGGATGTAGGCCGTCATGACGCCGGCGAACAGCAGGTGGCCGACGCTCATCGAAGGGCCGCTCCAGAACGCGAGGATGAAGCCCAGGTACAGCGGATGCCGCACCAGCTTGTAGACGAAGGGCGTGACGAAGGCGTGCGAGGCCTGCGGCTTGTCCACGAACTGCCGCCAGACCTGCTTCAGGCCGAACAGGTCGAAGTGGTCGATCAGGAAGGTGGACAGCAGCACCAGCCCGAAGCCGGCCGCGAACACCGTCCAGGCCAGCGCGACCGCCGTCGTCGAGGTCGCCGACCACAGCAGCGCCGGGATCGGCCGCCATTGCCAGAACAGCAGCATCAGCATGAGGCTGGCGAGCAGCACGTAGACGCTGCGCTCGGCGGCAGGTGGCAACTGGCGGTGAAGCCAGGCCTTGAAGCCGGTGCGCGCCATCACGCTGTGCTGCAGGCCGAAGGCCAGGATCAGGGCGACATCGATCGCGAGCGCCACTCCGACCGGCGCGGCGGCGCCGCCATGGTCCACGGTGTGCGGCACCAGCGGCGCCAGCGCGGGGACCGCGTGCGACAGGTTGCCGACGAAGGCGACCAGGTACAGGAAGGTGGCGAAGAACACGGCGTAGACGACCACGCCGAACAGCAGGATGGACAGACGTTTCATGGCAAGGGCCCTGTGGAGGATGGGGTGGTGGCAGTCTGGGGACCGGCCCCGGGCGGGACGTCGGTCGGTTTGCCCAGATTGCGCAGCCGCCTTGCCTATCTTTTCGCCCGGGCCGCGCGAGGCCCATGGGACGGGAGGCCCGATGTGGGCTCCCCGCCGCCGCGCACCCGGGACATTTGTCCCGTCAGGCCGATGTCCCGGCCCGCGCTCCCGCCCGCACGATCGCCTGCGCCCGATTGGCCACGCCCAGCTTGCGGTAGACGCTGGACAGGGTGTTGCGCACGGTCTTCTCGCTGATGAAGGCCTCGGCGGCGATCTGGGCATTCGACTTGCCCTCGCGCAGCAGGTCCAGCAGCCGGCGCTCGCGCGGGGTCAGCGGCGACTCGCCCTCGGGGCGGGCCTCGTCGCGGGCCACGCCGGTGAACTCGCGCACCGCGCGCTGGAACTCCTGCCAGGCCGGCTCGTGCGCCAGCAGCACGTGGTTGCGCGAATCGAGCTCGACGAATTCCGCGTTCGGGATCTCCGCCGCCAGTCGCCGACCCTCCGCGATCGGGATGACCTCGTCCTCGCGCGCATGCACCACCAGCGTCGGCACCCGCACCTGCGGCAGCAGGTCGACGATGTTGGTGTTGGCCCGGGCCTCGATCAGCCGGTAGGCCATCTCGGGCGCGACCGTGCGCCGGCACAGGTCGTTGAACCAGTCCA